>JAFOIR010000087.1 GCA_017420625.1 Bacillota bacterium | reverse complement strand
TTGCACCCGTAGCTCAGTGGATAGAGCGATGGCTTCCGGAGCCATGCGTCGGGGGTTCAAATCCTCTCGGGTGTACGAAAAAAACAGAAATAGCCGTTGGAATCCCAGCGGCTATTTCCATTCATAAAGAAATATTCACATAAACGGGGGTATCTATGCAGGGAGTCAGTATCACCAGCGATATCGGGCCGCTTAAACGGGTTATGCTTCACAGACCGGGAAAGGAACTGTTGAATCTGATCCCCCGGCGGCTGGAAGATCTGCTGTTTGATGATATTCCGTTCTTAAAAGCAGCACAGGAGGAGCATGACGCCTTCAGCGAAACACTGCGAAGTCAGGGGGTGGAGGTCGTCTATCTGGAGGACCTCATGAATGAGGTGCTGGAACTTCATCCAGGGCTGGTGGAACCGTTTGTTTATCAATGGCTCAGAGAGGCCGGCATTCGCACCCATCGCTGGCAGGATGCGCTTTATGAGCATCTGAGAGAAAACTATCAGGGCAAAGCATTGGTCGAGAAGACCATGGAAGGAATCACTCTTCGGGAGATGGGAACCAAGAGTGTTTTATCTCTGCAGGATCTGATTGCCTCGCCGGATGATCTGATCGTGGATCCAATGCCCAATCTGTATTTTACCCGAGATCCGGCAGCGGTAGTAGGAAGCGGACTGATCATCAGCCGTATGTGTTTCCCTACCAGAAGACGGGAAACCATCTATACGGACTATATCTTTCGCCATCATCCGGACTTTATTGACCGGGTGCATCGTTATTACAGCCGGGATGAATTTGCCAGAATGGAAGGCGGAGATGTTATCTGCCTGACACCGGACACGGTTGCGATCGGTATTTCACAGAGAACATCACCGGATGCCATTGAAAAAGCGGCAGCGAATCTTTTCTCTTCAGAAGAATCAGGTGTGAAAACGATCCTGGCTTTCTTTATCCCGTCGACGCGTGCTTTCATGCACCTGGATACGGTATTTACACAAGTGGATCACGGAAAGTATACCATCCATCCAGGGATCTTAGGACCGCTCAAGGTCTTTGAGATCCGGCGGGGAGACGGATTTAATCCGGCGGATCCGGAACCGGAGCTTTCCATCCAGGAACTGACAATGCCGCTGGAAGAGGTTTTAAAACGCTATACCGGTGCGGAAAAAGTCCGGCTTATTCCATGCGGCGGCAGCGATCCCATCGCCGCAGCCAGAGAACAGTGGAACGACGGATCCAATACACTGTGCGTTTCACCCGGTGTGATCATCGTATATTCCCGCAATGAGCTGTCCAACAATCTGCTGCGGGAAGAGGGGCTCACCGTACTGGAGATCCCGTCCTCGGAGCTTTCAAGAGGAAGAGGCGGCCCGCGCTGTATGTCGATGCCGCTGAACAGGGAACCGTTTTTGATCAATTAAATTCCGAATATATGTAAGGGAGGACTTATCATGGGAGTCAATGTCAGAGGAAGAAGCTTTTTGACCTTGCTGGATTATACACCGGAAGAGATCCGGTATCTGCTGGAACTATCCAAAGATTTTAAGCGGATGAAACGGGCCGGTACACTGCATGAGTATCTGCGCGGCAAGCAGGTCGTACTGCTGTTTGAAAAAACGTCGACACGTACCCGCTGTGCATTCGAAGTGGCAGCACGTGATCTGGGAATGGGCGTAACATTTCTGGATCCGGCTTCTTCCCAGATGGGCAAGAAGGAGTCGCTAGCCGATACAGCTAAAGTTCTTGGCAGGATGTTTGATGGAATCGAGTACCGTGGATTCAAACAGTCGGTGGTGGAAGACCTGGCGAAATATTCGGGCGTTCCGGTATGGAATGGTCTGACCGATGACTTCCATCCCACCCAGATGCTGGCCGATATTCTGACAGCAGAAGAAGAATTCGGCGATCTTCGGGGACGCAAGCTGACTTTCTTCGGCGATGCCAGAAACAATGTAGCAAACTCATTGATGGTGGTCTGTTCCAAGCTTGGAATCAACTTCTGTGCCTGCGGACCGAAAGAACTGATGCCAAAGGAAGAACTGGTAGAGAAATGCCGCGAAGCGGCGAAAACCTCCGGAGCAGAGATCCTTCTGACCGATGATATTCGTGAAGGGGCAAAGGATGCAGATATCCTTTACACGGATATCTGGCTTTCCATGGGAGAGCCGGCTGAACTTTGGGAATCCCGGATCAAACTGCTTCGCCCATATCAGGTCAACGCTGAACTGACGAAAATGGCAAAACCCACGGCGATTTTCCTTCACTGCCTGCCTTCATTCCATGACCGTGAAACGACGATCGGAGAAGAGATCTACGAGAAGTACGGTCTGGAAGCCATGGAAGTGACCGACGATGTGTTCCTTGGAAAACAGGCTCGTCAGTTTGATGAGGCGGAAAACCGGATGCATACAATCAAAGCCGTTATGTATGCAACGCTGAAGTAAAATGGGAAGCCGAATGGTCGTTGCTCTGGGCGGAAACGCGCTGGGGAAAACGCCGAAAGAACAATTGCAGCTGGTAAAGGCAACTGCCGAGGTGCTGGCGGATCTGGTGGAACAGGGACATGAACTGATCATCAGTCACGGCAATGGCCGGCAGGTGGGAATGCTGAACCTTGGAATGGAATATGCGGCAGACGACGGGATCGCTCCTTATATCCCGCTGCCGGAATGCGATGCGCTGACACAAGGGTATATCGGATATCACCTGCAGCAGGCGCTGCAGAACGTGTTTGCAAAAAGAGGCATCAAAAAAGACTGTGTGACGCTGGTGACGCAGGTCGTCGTCAGAGAAGACGATCCGGGTTTTGAGAATCCCACAAAACCGATCGGGAGTTTCTATACGAAAGCACAGGCGGACTCAATTGCCAAGAGTCGGGGTTATATATTTAAGGAAGATTCCGGTCGGGGATTTCGACGAGTGGTCGCCTCTCCCAGACCAGTGCGGATCGTGGAGCTCGAAATGATCCGATCCCTGACGGAGCAGAACGCAGTGGTGATCGCCTGCGGCGGTGGCGGAATCCCGGTGCTGGAAAAGGAATCGGGGCTGGAAGGTGTCAGTGCGGTCATCGATAAAGACAGTGTCAGCAGTCTTATGGCACTGGGTCTTGAGGCAGACCGACTGCTCATCCTGACGGCAGTCGATCGGGTCGCGATCCACTTTGGAAAACCGGATCAGAAAGATCTTCCTGCCATGAGTGTACGGGAAGCGCTTGGATATATCCGGGATGGAGAATTCGCGCCGGGCAGCATGCTGCCCAAGGTAGAAGCCTGCACAGACTTTCTGAAAGCGGCAAAACCAGGGGCACAAGCGATGATTACATCGCTTGCCAGAGCGAAGGATGCGCTGGAGGGGAAGACAGGTACAGTAATTTACCTAGACTAAAGACTTGTCCGACTGGCAGAATTGTGTTACACTTAAATTCAATCAATGACAATGGAGGGACTTCCATGAAATCATCCAGACAAAATGTCATTTTGGAAATCATCGCTGATCAGGAAGTGGAAACCCAGCAGCAGCTGATGAGCGAGCTTCTGGCCAGGGGGATGAACTGTACGCAGGCGACCATGTCCCGGGATATCAAGGAGCTTGGGCTGTTCAAGCAGCGCAGCGTCAGCGGGAAATACCGGTATGTTGCGCCGGGGCAGACTTCCGGGGCGGAAGTGACACAAAAGCAAACCACTCTTTTCAAACAGGGTGTGATTTCTTTTGAACAGGCACAGAATCTGGTAGTCATCCGTACGCTTCCCGGACTGACGCATACGGTTTGTCTGGTGATTGAAGAGATTCAGCCGGACGGGCTGGTTGGCACGCTGGCCGGAGATGATACGGCCTTTATCGCTATGAAGGATTCTGCTTTTGCCGAGGCGCTTTGCAGACAGCTTACAAAAGTAACAAAAGGCTGATGGCACAAAAATGACTTGCCGTCCAGACGGAATCGTGCTATAGTAGGGAATGCATTTTACTAAGAAAGAGGAGCAAACCGATGGCAAAGAAATCACTGTGGCTCACCTACTCTGCAGAAGCCATTCAGAAGATGAATGAATTCTGTGAGGGTTATAAAGCATTTATGTCGGCCTGCAAGACCGAAAGAGAATGCACAGATACCTTTATTGAAATGGCAGAAAAGGCCGGATACCGGAATCTTTATACATTGATCAAAGAAGGCGTCAAACTCTCTGCCGGCGACAAGGTCTACGCGAACAACCGCGAAAAGATGCTGATGCTGGTTCAGCTTGGCAAAGAGCCGCTCAGTGAGGGTCTTCGTATTCTGGGTGCTCATATTGACTCACCCAGACTGGATCTGAAACCGCATCCCTTGTATGAAGACAGTGAATTCGCCATGTTGAAGACGCATTACTACGGCGGAATCAAGAAATTCCAGTGGGTCACGCTTCCCCTTGCGCTTCATGGCATTGTAGCGAAGAAAGACGGAACGGTAGAAAAAGTCGTGATTGGCGAGGATCCAACGGATCCGGTGCTGGGCATCTCCGATATTCTGCCGCATCTGGGAAAAGATCAGAGAGCCAAGACGATCGGCGAAGCGTTTACCGGTGAAGATCTCAATCTGAATATCGGCAACGCCGCTATGCCGGACAGCGAAGAAGAAAAAGAACTGGTCAAGAAGAATATCCTTCGGATTCTGAAAGAAAAGTACGGAATGGAAGAAGACGACTTCGAATCTGCAGAAATCGAAGTCGTTCCGGCAGGTGCTGCCAGAGATTTCGGTCTGGATCGCAGTATGGTCTTTGCCTATGGACATGACGACCGTATCTGTGCCTACACCTCTGTGATGGCACAGCTGGATCTGGCGGATACAACGCCGGACAAGACCTATGTCACCCTTCTGGTGGATAAGGAAGAGATCGGTTCTGTCGGTGCAACCGGTATGCATTCCAAATTCTTTGAGAACGAAATGGCTGAGATCATGGAGCTTTGCGGACAGTACAGCGAATTGGGTCTTCGCCGGATGCTGAAGAATTCCGCGATGCTTTCCTCTGATGTCAGCGCAGGTTTCGATCCCAACTTTGCCGGTGTTCATGAGAAGAACAATGCACCGCTTTTCAGCTATGGTCCGGTGCTTCATAAATATACCGGTTCCGGCGGAAAAGGCGGATCCAACGATGCAACAGCCGAGTATATCGCTGCTCTTCGCCGGATCTTCGATGAGGCGGATGTCCGATTCCAGCTCGCAGAGCTTGGAAAGGTCGATCAGGGCGGCGGCGGAACGATCGCCTATATCCTGGCACAGTACAGTATGGATGTCATCGATCTGGGTATCCCGCTGCACAACATGCATGCACCGTGGGAAGTTGCCGCAAAACCCGATATCTTCGAAGCATATCGTGCTTATAAAGTCTTCCTCGAGAAATTGTAATTAATTTCAAGAATTGCTTCAGCAATTCTTGTAACGATGAACTTCGCTTGTCGTCAAGAGAAAAAACCGCAAGAATTGCTTTAGCAATTCTTGCTTTGCTGGTGCTGAAAGCACCATCAAATGTCCCAGTAGCTCAGCAGGATAGAGCGCGCGCCTCCTAATTCTACGAAGGAGCATCTGCCTTTTGGGGAAAGGCAGATGGTATAGAGTTCGAAACATCACCCCAAAAATGATAAGTCCCAGTAGCTCAGCAGGATAGAGCGACCGCCTCCTAAGCGGTAGGTTCGGAGGTTCGAATCCTCTCTGGGACGCCAAAAACAACGCCGGAAGCCTTTATTTATAAGGCCTCCGGATTTTTTATTTGTTTACGCTTA
>JAFOIR010000086.1 GCA_017420625.1 Bacillota bacterium | reverse complement strand
ACAACAATATCCGTACCAACGGCCTGAATGCCATCGCCCTGCAGGATGATGATATGCTGATCAGCGTTAAGCGTACGAACGGAAAGGATGAGATCTTCCTGGCTTCCAATGCCGGACAGATGATCCGTTTCTTTGAGACGGATGTACGTCCTACCGGCAGGTCCACGATCGGCGTAAAGGGTATGACTCTTCCGGATGGGGCAGAAATCATCGGAATGAGTCTCGCTTCAGAAGGTGATTCCATTCTGGTCGTCAGTGAAAACGGCATGGGCAAACGGACCAGCCTGAGCGAATTCTCCGTCCAGAAACGCGGCGGCAAGGGCGTTCTGTTCTACAAAGTGACGGATAAGACGGGCGGCATCGTGACCTTCCGCATCGTTTCACCGGATCAGGATCTTTTGATCATCACCTCCGCCGGCATCATTATCCGGACACCGGTCAACAGCATCAATCAGATCGGCCGTATCACATCCGGCGTCAAGCTGATGAGTCTGGCTGATGACGTGAACATCGTGAGCGTTGCGCTTGCCCAGCAGGCAGAATCCGACACATCCGAAGAGACACAGGAAACAGAAGAATAAAGTAAGATAAGAAGCCTCATGACACCCTCATGGGGCTTTCTTTGTGAAATAGTCAGTTGACAAATCTGCCCGAAAAGGTAATAATAGTTTATTATTAATCAAATTTGAAAAAGAGGGACGATCATGCAGATTTCTGAAGTTCAGCTCTTAAGCGCCAAGATAAAGGAAAACATGGAAAAAGTGATCGTAGGCAAATCAGACAAGATTGATCTGATTCTGGCTGCGCTGCTGGCAAAGGGGCATGTGCTCCTGGAAGATGTGCCGGGCACCGGCAAGACCGTGCTTGCCAAATCGCTGGCGAAGTCCATCGACACGAAATTCAAACGGATTCAGTTTACTCCGGACCTTCTGCCTTCTGACCTGATCGGCATCAATTATTTCAACCAGAAAGAGCAGGAGTTCGTCTTCCGTCAGGGCGCGCTCTTTACCAATATTCTTCTGGCAGATGAGATCAACCGCGCGACGCCCAGAACTCAATCTTCTCTGCTTGAAAGCATGGAAGAAAAGCAGATCACGGTGGATGGCGTGACGTATGTGCTGGATCAGCCTTTCTTCGTTATCGCAACCGAAAATCCGGTGGAAACGCAGGGCACTTTCCCGCTCCCGGAGGCACAGCTTGATCGTTTCCTGATTCAGCTTTCCATGGGTTATACGGATAAAGCAGAAACCGTAAAGATCCTCGAGAGGTTCGTGAATGAAGTACCGGCAGCCAGTCTGGAGCCGGTGATCAGCAAAGAGCAGCTCCTGGAAATGCAGGAGGCCATCAAAGAAGTTTATATTCATCCGGATGTAGCCGGATACAGCGTTGATATTGTCGGAAAGACCAGAGAAGCGGAAGAGGTTCAGCTGGGCGTCAGCCCTCGGGGCAACCTGGCGCTCTTAAAGGCGGCACAGGCCCTGGCTGCGATCCGCGGCCGTGAATTCGTGACGCCCGATGACATCAAGGATCTGGCTCTTCCTGTCCTTGGCCACCGCATCCTTCTTCGCGGTTCTTCCCGCAACCGTTCGACTCAGATCGAGAAACTGATTGCAGGGATCCTCGAGACAGTCGAAGTTCCTACTGAAAATTTCAAGAGATAACATGCCGATCCTGATTATCCTGATCATCGTTGGCCTGACGCTGTTTTTGCAGCGGGTCATCTATCGCAAGAACTGGGACAAGGGACTGGATGCAAAGGTCAGTTTTTCGGATTATTACCTTTTCGAAGGCAGCACAACCAACCTGATCGAAGTCATGTCCAACGCAAAGATCCTGCCGCTTCCGTGGGTCCATCTGAAATTTCAGATCCTTCGGAACGGCAAGTCTGATAATCTGTTCCGAAGCGATATTTTCAACATTTTGTTCAATCAGCAGATTACGCGAAAAAGCGAACTGAAGCTGGATAAGCGCGGTGTATATCAGATCCGTTCACTGGATCTATTAAGCTACGATCTTTTTATCAGCAGCAAGTTTGTCAAGAAACTGGAAAACCAGGCCAGTGTAACGGTTTTTCCCATGAGTCTGGCGGATACAGAGATTGTCGTTCCATATGAGAAACTCATGGGAGAGATCGCAACCAGACGATATACGATGGAGGACCCTTTCCTCTTCAAGGGAATTCGTCCGTATCAACCGGAAGACATCTTCCGCAATATCAATTTCAATGCGTCAGCCCGTGCAGGGGAATGGCTGGTCAATACCCATGAGTATACACTGGACCAAAAGGTGCGGGTCGTTCTATTGACCGATAAAAGTACGAATTATTACGATGAGATCTGCTATGAGCAGGGTCTTCGCTTTGCCGCGGCGCTGATCTCCCGCCTCGGTCATGAGGGAATCCCTGCAGGCTTTTTCTCAAATGGATTGGACAGTCTGGAAGAGAAAGAGCCTTTTCTGGAAGCAGGCACCAGCCAGAATCATATTGATGCAGTACTGGAGATTCTGGCGAGGCTGGATCTGACACAGACAGGACTGGAAGGGACAAAAGTTCTCGAAGATATCCGGGAAAACCGTGATATAGATGAATATTATGTCATCATTGCCCCGGACCGGGGACGCCAGCTGCTGGATGCCTATCTTACGCTTCGTGAGTATACCAGCGCCTGCCAGATGATCGTACCGATACGGACAATGGATTTCTTTGCTCTGCCGGAAGAGGAACAAAAGAGAGAAGAGACGATCGAGAATTATTTCTATTATAAGATCTGAGGGAAAGGAAAAAAATGGGCGGCTATTCAGAAGAAGAGCGAATGCCGGATCTGGATTTTTACCGGAAACCGAAATATCCCATATGGATCGAGACGCTGAAGGTATTTCTGATGTTTGCACCTGGTGTCATGATCCTCCTGTATGCAGGCTATGACCTGGCCGAAGGCACCTACCGCTATATGCCGTTTGCACTCGGCTTTCTTCTGATGCCGATTTTTGCAACCATTATCCGGCGCAGCGTGCGCAATCTCCTGTTTTTCCTGATTCCTCATATTTTGTTTGGAGTCTATGTCTATTTCCTTTCGCCGCATATTGTGATGACGGCGATTGGTTTTCTTTATGTGATCATTCTGACTGTGTATGGGCTGGTTCGACAGATGTCGAGACAAGGCGAACGTGAAATGACCATGCTGGTTATATTTGCAGCGGTCTTTGTTATGTTGGTGGTTTACGGCATGTCGATCTATCGCGGACATGGAGAGTACGAACTGCTGCTCGTGGGACAGGGTCTTTGCTTTGTTGTACTTTTCCTTTTTTATCAGCACCGGATCAGTCTGCTCACAACGCTTAATACGATCGATAAGGATAGTAATTTCTCCACAAAACATGTGATTGGATTCAATACACGGGTCTATTTCATTTACATTTCCATGGCAGTTATGCTGTTCGTTGGACTGTATCTTGCCGGTTTCGGGGAACTTCTGCGTATCTTCGGACGCTGGCTTCTGCTCATGATCCGAAAGATCGTCAGAGCCCTGGTGAAGGTGGATCCGACACCGGAAACGATCGAGGAAGAAGCACAGGAAGCACAGCAGATCCAGCAGGATATCGGCATGGTGATCGGTCAGGGAATCGAAACCGCAATGATATGGATCATCCTGCAGAAGATCCTGGAAGTTGTGACCGTGATCGGACTGATCGCGCTGGCCATCTATCTCATCTACCGGTTTATCCGCCGTTTCATGAGCAGTTATCAGTATGTCGGAAGCGGATATGAAGAGACCAGAGTCAATCTTACTAAAGCTGAAAGGGATAAAGTCCGGACAAACCGTCTTTCGATTTTTGACCGCAGTCCGGAGAACCTGATCCGTCGTGAATATTGGAAAAAGGTCAGGCCGGAGATCGACAAAACGGTTCTTCGAAGCGATACACCCGGGCAGGCCGGTGATAAACTTGCCTCCGTACAGCCGATCGTTCAGGACTACGACCGGGTCCGGTACGGAAGGAAGAAATAAAGGAGCCAGAAAATGTCACTTGTGCAAATGGATTTTTCATCAGTCTGTCTGAACCGGTATACAACGATGGAAGTATTTCTGCCGGATGGACCGGTGCCGGAAAATGGATTTCGAAGCTTATATTTTCTGCACGGTTATCTCGGCAATCATGCCGATCTTCTGCGCCGGCTGAATCTGCTGAATCTGGCAGAAAAAAATAATATCGCTATTTTCATGCCCGACGGGGATAACGCTTACTGGGCGGATTTTCCCGAGCGGGCTGAGTTTTATCAGGAATATGTAGCCCGTGAACTGGTACCCATGACGAGACGGCTCTTTCCCCTTTCTCACCGCAGAGACGATACCTATGTGGCCGGAATCAGTATGGGCGGCGGTGGTGCGATCCGTCTGGGTTTTTCCTATTCTGAAGTGTTCGGGAAAGTGGTCAGCCTTTCCGGTTATCTGGTTGAGGATGAGGCGTTTGATCCTGTGGGACATGGAACCAATGTGCTCAAAGCATTGGATGATGTGATGATGGCGAGAGCCGCATCCATGTTTTCCTTCAGTTTTTCCGGACTGGTAGATCTGCCAAAGCTCTATCTGACGATCGGGACTGAAGATGTTTTGCTGGAGAGCAACCGGCATCTTCATGAAGCGCTTGAAATGTATGGAATCTCTCATATTTACCGGGAATATCCCGGTGAACATACCTGGGATTTCTGGAATGCTCAGCTTCCGGATGTTTTTGCATTTCTGGATCAGAGGGAAGGAGGAGATGACTGATGGCGATTCTGCGGTTCGATATTCCCTCTGAAACAATGGGAAGACAGGTGACCTTTGAAGCATTGGTACCGGCTGAAGCGATGAAGGAAGGGGAAGAGCTGGCGGTGCTCTATCTTTTGCATGGTGTTCAGGGCGGATCTGTCAACTGGCTTATGTCCACCAATCTGTTCCGGCTGCTGGGACAAAGAAATACGCGCCCGGATGTGGGTCCCGGAAAAGAGAAAAAACGACTGGCGGTCATCATGCCTTCAGGCGGAAACGGATTCTATCATCCGATTCCTTCGCGGGATGAACGTCAGATGAATATGGGCCATCAGCATGATTATGAAGCATTTATCGCTGAGGAATTGCCTGTCTGGACAAGGAAAATGCTGCCGCTGTCTGCAGAGCGGAAAGATACTTCGATCGCCGGACTTTCGATGGGTGGATATGGAGCGCTGTACCTGGGCATCAAATACAGTGAGACCTTCGGATTTGCAGGAGGACTCTCCAGTGCGCTTCTGACACAGCGAAGCCGCGATGAGAACTATGCGGAAGGACAGTTTTTCCGTCAGCCGGATTTTCTGGATCTTGTCTTTGGCGGATTCGACGAGAAACGGGCAGAAAATGATGTGCTCCGGCTTTCACTTAAGGCCAGAGCGAAGGAAAAACGGGAAAACCTTCCGGATGGGTCGGTCCTTCCAAAGCTTTATCTGGCCTGCGGAGAACAGGATCCGCTTCTGGAACTGTCTGAAATGTTAAGTGAAATGTGGGATAAAGCGAGAATCCCGCATACATTCGAGACCCATGCCGGTGCACATGAATGGGCATTCTGGGAATGGGGTCTGGAAAGGATTTTACAGATCATCTGATGGGAATTTTTGACGGATATTTGATTTGTACTGATTGTGACGGAACTCTGACAGACAGCCAGAGTGAACTGTCGGATGAAAACATCGAAGCGATCCGGTATTTTCAAAAAGAAGGCGGCCTCTTTACGCTTGCGACCGGACGATATCCCAAATATGTGAACCGGTTTAAAGATCAGTTTGATCCCAATACCTATCTCGTGATGGGGAACGGGACGATGCTGCTGGCTCCGGTAAAAGCAGAAGGGATAGAGAAGGGACAGTTCTCTCCCAGCTATGAGGAACCGGTACTCATCCGGGAAATCGTTTTTCCGAAAACACCGAGAGAAGAAGTTCTTTTTATGGTGGAAGAATGCGGATGCGAAGTGATGTTTACCGATCTTCGCAACCGCTCGGAAAGCTGGATGGCCAAAGAAGGCAATGCATTCTGGAACAATGTCCTGCAGGAAACAGAACATGATCTTGAAAAGTGGTTTAGCCGTCTGGATGAACGATATCAGGAATGGAAAGTTCATCCGAATGATTTAACACATGCTGTGCTTCCGCACAAAGTAATCTTTGTTTTCGATACACCGGAAAAGACGCTTCAGGCCAAAAAGATGGCGATGGAACGTTTCCCGGAAGGCGATTTTGAGCGAAGCTGGCCGACAGGCTTGGAACTGCTTTCTCCCGGTGCGGGGAAAGGCAACGCGGTATGCTTTCTTCGGGAAGTGCTTGAAAAGGAAGGAAGGCCGGTAAAGAAACTGATCTGTGCCGGAGATTTTGAAAATGATATTTCGATGATCAAGGCCGCGGATATGGGCTATGCAGTTGCCAATGCAACGCCTGACTGCAAAGAAGCGGCGGATCGTGTGACGGTGAGCTGCGATGAAAATGCGATCGCAGTAATCATTCGGGAACTGGAAGAGGAAATGGAATAAGCAAACCCGCTGTTCGCGGGGGAAGGCAAAAAAATGAAAGACATGACGAAAGGAAGTCCTCTGAAACTGATCGTAACCTTTGCCATTCCTATGATTCTGTCCGGAATACTGCAGCAGTGCTACAATCTGGCAGACAGCCTGATCGCCGGTCGTTTTGCCGGCGTAGAGGCACTGGCGGCAGTCGGTGTATCGACGCCGATCACGATGCTGTTCGTAGGACTGGGAACCGGAATCGGAATGGGCGTGGGTGTCGTGATCTCACAGATCTTTGGTGCCAAACGGATGAAAGAGCTGAAAACATCCATCTATACCGCTCTGATCACGCTTTTGGCAGTGAGTCTTATCCTGCTGACGGTTGGGACATTGCTTACGCCGACCTTGCTCAGATGGATGAATACGCCGGAGAACATTTTTGAGGATGCGAAACTCTATCTTTCGATCTACATGTTTGGTCTGCCGTTCCTCTTTATGTACAATATCGCCAATTCGATCTTCAATGCTTTGGGCGATTCAAAAAAGCCGCTGTATTTTCTGATCTTCTCTACCATCTTTAATATTCTTCTGGATCTTCTGTTTGTCGCAAAATTCCGTTGGGGAGTAGCCGGTGTAGCCTGGGCGACATTTATTGCGCAGGGCATGGCAGCCTGTCTGGCAGTATTTGTGCTGCTTCGAAGAACGAAAAAGCTGGAAAAGAAGGTGCCGTTGTACAGTTTTTCACTGCTGGGCGGTATGATGAAGGTCGGTGTTCCGACGATGATTCAGAATGCTATTGTGAGTATCGGCAATCTGTTTGTATCAGCTCTGGTGAACAGCTACGGATCAGACTTTATCGCCGGCTATTCGGCCGCACTGAAGATCAATGGGTTCTTTACGATCGTGATCGTCATGATCGGCAATGCGGTCGCAACCTTTTCCGGACAGAATATTGGTGCCGGACAGTATGATCGTCCGGTCAAGGGGCTGAAAGCCGGAATGATGATCAACTTCATTTATGTCTCGATCGCAGCGATCTGTATGTTTCTGTTCGGACGTCAGCTGGTGGGGTTGTTTGTGAACGAAGCTGCCGGCGAAGAAGTCTATGCTGCCGGCGTTGGTTATCTGAAAATAGTGGTAGCCAGCAGTCTTTTGTTTATCATTCTGAACAACTGCTGTGCAGTCTGTCGGGCAGCCGGTTATGCCATCAGCTTCACATCCACGACGCTGGTCGATCTGATCGTACGCGTGGGCAGCGCTTATCTTCTGACCGATGTGTTGGGCAGCGCATCTCTTTACTGGTCGATCACCCTGGGATGGGGCGTCGGCGCGGTCATGGGCGCTTATTTCTTCCTTTCAGGAAAGTGGAAAAACGTCAAACTTCTGAAGGAAAATCAGCCAGAATCCACATCTGCTTGAATTGGCATAAAAACGGCATAGCAAAAGGATTGTCCTATCGCGAGATATCTGATACAATACAGCAAAAAGAAAAAAGAAAGAGCTGAGCGTAAAAAACCAGATACACTGAAAAAGACCTTTAATGCCAAGGTGATGAATAAGACTTTCAATTCGCTGAAAAATAATCAGGCATTCAAGACTTTTGTTGAGCAGGGCGGCGATGCTGTAAAGGATGCAGCGCTTTCCGGTCACGGTGGATTAGTCGAAGAAAAATTCAAGGAGTTCATCCTTAATCTGGATCATATTCCGGAGAATATTCCGGAGAAATATATGCCGACAGCTCTTGAAAGAACAGAAAAGCTGAAGTCGAAGATCGCTTCCTGCAACGATCCGGAAAGAGTCAAAGTCATGACCCAGGAATTGATTGCAACACGTATGGCGGTCAATTCTACCATGGGCAAAAAAGATACGCTGAAAGTTCCGCTCAAAGCAGACAAACTGAATGCGGAATATAAAAAGCTGGGTGAGAACGAAACCTTCAAGTCCTATCAGAATATGAAAGGAATAGACGGGCTGAAAACCATGGCAGACAAGCGCGGGCATGGCGGAGAGCTTGAAAAGGATTACATGAAGCATGTCGTGGATAAAACAGTCCAGGCATACGGTATCATCCCCAAGGGTATCGATAATCGCCATAAACCCATGCCCAATGAGCTGAACGAGCGTTTGAAGAAGGAACTCGGTGATGCATCAAAGCTGTCTCCGGAGCATCTGCATCAGAATGAAGCTAATATCAAGAACATGATCAATGACATGGGTTTGAAAAATGCGGCACTGAAAGCATCCAAGGGCGTGACCAAGATCTTCGCTGATTTCAATAAAGCATCGGATATTAATCCGTTTGTTCAGCCTGCCCCGGCTTTGCAGGTTCAGAATCAGGCACAGTTGAATTTGCAGCAGCAGGATCAACCAGTAGTGAACAACGTGATTCGACCGCAGAATAACAATAACGTGATTCAACCGCAGAATAACAACAACGTGATTCGACAGCAGAATAACAATAACCAGGCGAATCCGCAGCTGAACAACAATAACCAGAACCAGCCACGCCGCAACTCCTACCAACCAAGGCAAATGCCTGGCCCGTTTCAACATTTGTAATTCCTGTAATTCAGCAGATTTGATTGATGGAAAAAGCTCCTCCCGTCCTTAATGCGGGAGGAGCTTTTCTGCCAAGAAGGCAAAATGACCAAAAGCAACCAACCTTTCAGATGATCCTCATAGAGGTTGTGAATTGACGGGAAAAGCGGATCTGTATACAATATAAGTGTTGATTATTGTCCGGAACTTTCCGAAGAAACCCGAAAAAAGGGAGAAAGGAACATCCGATGAGTATATTTGATGTCATTGCCAAACGCCGTTCCTGCCGGAGATTTACACCGCAGCCGGTGGATGCAAATGATCTTTTTGTGATGGTACAGGCAGCCAGGCTCGCACCGCAGGCGGCAAATATACAGCCGATCCGTTACACGATCGTTCATCAGCAGCGCTTTCTTGAGCCGGTGTTTTCCTGTACGAAATGGGCGGGATATCTGGAAGGTTATACACCCCCGGTAGGATATCGTCCGACCGGTTATATCGTCATTTTGGTGGATAATGAGCTGAAGGGACGATACAGCGATTCCGATGCAGGTGCGGCCGTAGAGAACATGCTTCTTGTGGCAACAGACAAAGGTCTTGGAACCTGCTGGCTCGGAGCAATTGATCGAGATAAGATCCGGAAGCTTCTTGGTATCCCGGAGAAATACAGTATCCATTCTCTTGTTGCAGTCGGTTATCCTGCAAAGGATGAATATCCGGTATGGGAAGAGAAGGAATCGGACTCGATCAAATATTATCTGGATGGAAATGGAAAACTGCATGTGCCGAAACGGCGCATGGGTGAAGTTCTGGTGCCGATTACACCGGATCTGAGTGACTTTGAATAAAAGTTGGGGAAGGACATGAAAAAAGCAGCAGTGATCATGGGATCGGACAGTGATTTTCCGGTCGTAGAAAAAGCAATTAAAGTACTGAAGGATTATGCCATTCCGTATGAAGTGCATGTCATGAGTGCCCATCGGACTCCGCTGGAGGCAGCGGATTTTGCCAAAGGTGCCAGAGAAGCCGGCTTTGGTGTTATCATTGCAGCCGCAGGAATGGCAGCCCATCTGGCAGGCGTTATAGCAGCAGAGACCACGATCCCGGTCATCGGGATTCCGATCGCATCCGGCGGACTCGGCGGACTGGATGCACTGCTTGCGACCGTTCAGATGCCAAGCGGTATTCCCGTTGCCACTGTTGCGGTGAATGGTGCTGCCAATGCAGCCCATCTGGCAGCGCAGATCCTGGCGCTGTCTGATGAAGCACTCGCCGCACGGCTGATCGAAGGAAAAGAAAAAATGAGACAGGAAGTCCTTGTAAAGGACCAGAAAATGCAGGAAAGAGTAAAAGAGCTGTAAGGAAGTAGTATGGGCGGTATATTTGGAGTAGTCAGTAAAGGTAACTGTGCGGTCGATCTGTATTTCGGAGTGGATTATCATTCTCATCTTGGAACAAAGAAAGGCGGAATGGCGATCTATTCGGAAGGGAAATGGGAAAGGTCCATCCACGGATTGGAAAATGTTCAGTTCCGTGCCAGATTTACGCATGCGGTCAATCGAATGAGTCAGATGGCTCCGGGAAACGTAGGCATCGGCTGTATCTCCGACACGGATCCCCAACCGTTGCTGGTCCAGTCCAAGTTTGGACTGTTTTCTATCACGACGGTCGGAAGAATCAATAATCTTCAGGCGCTGGCCAAAGAACTGATGGATGCCGGTGTGCAGTTCGTCAACTTTGAAGACGGCGAGCTGAATCAGACAGAGCTTGTCGCCAAGCTGATCAATCAGAAGGCATCGATCTCGGAAGGCATGAGGTATGCTCAGGAGAGGATCGATGGATCCATGACGATGCTGGTTGCCAATGCCAAAGGCATCTACGCAGCCAGAGATCTGGTAGGGCGTACACCCCTGGTGATCGCGATCAAGAAAGATGGCAGCCTGTGTGTGAGCTTCGAATCTCATGCTTATCTGAACATGGGATATCAGAAAGTACGGGATCTTGGCCCGGGTGAGGTAGTATTCCTCTCTGCAAAAGGCGTTGCCGAGGCAGAGCCTTCAGAAGAGGTCCCTGCGGTGATCCCTGCGATCGAAGTGAAGCGGGAAGCGCTGAAGAAAAAGCGTGTATGTTCTTTTCTTTGGACATATTATGGTTACCCGACTGCTTCCTATGAAGGCGTGAACGTTGAAGAATCCCGTTATCGCTGTGGAGCTCTTCTCGCCAAGGCTGACAAGGAAGATGGTATGCGGCCTACAGTTGATCTGGATGCAGTAGACGGCGTGCCCGACAGTGGCCTGGCTGCGGCAATCGGATATGCCAATCAGTCGGAGCTGCATTTTAAGCGGGCATTCATCAAATATACACCTACCTGGCCCAGAAGCTTTATGCCGGCCAATCAGACAGTGCGCGATCAGATCGCCCATATGAAGCTGATTCCGGTCAAGGAACTGATTCAGGGAAAGAAACTACTGTTCATCGACGATTCCATCGTCCGGGGAACGCAGCTGCGAGATGCAGCGGAACTGCTCTACAAGAACGGGGCCAAGGAAGTCCATATCCGGCCTGCCTGTCCGCCGATCATGTATGGATGCAAGTATATCAACTTCTCCAGGTCCACTTCCGACATGGATCTGATTGCCCGCCGGATGATCGTGAAGCTGGAGGGCGGGGTACCGAGCGAAGAGCGGCTGAAACTCTATCTGAATGAAAAGACGCCTGAATATCAGGCGATGGTCGAAGAGATCCGCAAGGAGATGCATTTCACATCTCTCAAGTATCCCACGCTTAAAATGACCACAGAATCGATCGGTATTCCCGAATGCGATCTGTGTACTTACTGTTGGAACGGAAAAGAATAAGGCGTTGCCAGTATAGTGAAACTGCGTTATAATGAACCTATCTTTCGAAAGGAGATTATTCCATGAGCATTTATGAAATTCTGAAGGAAAAGAATATCGTTCTGCCTCCTGCACCTCCGAAAGGCGGCATGTACACCCAGTGTGTTCCCTTTGGTGAGAAGCTGATCTATATCAGCGGCTGCGGTTCCGACATCCCCGGCGAAGCCGTTCATGGCAAACTGGGAAAAGAACTGACCATTGAGCAGGGACAGAAATGTGCCCGCAACGCTATCCTGAATCTGCTGTCCGTCGTGGATGCAAATGTCGGCCTCGACAATATCAAGCAGTGTGTCAAAATTCTGGCTTTCGTAGGTTCAGATCCGGATTTCTATGATCAGCCACAAGTCGCCAACGGCGGCAGCCAGGTGCTGGTCGATATTTTTGGTGTTGCACCTTCCCGCAGTGCAGTGGGAATGGTTTCGCTTCCCGGCAATCAGCCGGTTGAGATCGAAGGAATCTTCGAACTGAAATAATTGGATATGGTACAGCAGAAAGGACCTATAGCAAAATCTTCTTTGCTACAGGTCCTTTTTTGATACTTTTTATTGCACAGGTTTCTTACATATAATTTCTGACAGGGGTGCGTTTGGATCCGAGTACACAGATCAGAACGATCAGAGCAATCCAGAACCAGGCATTTCCCAGCAGGCTGAAGACCAATGCCAGAACCAGCAGAACCGGGGCAACCAGCCAAAGTCCGATCCGGAACAGCACCCGGAACATTCCCCAGCTCAGACGGAATGCAAATGAAAGCGTTCCGCATACCAGATAAAAAACAAATGCTGTGATAATCAGACCAAGAATCATTGTAATAACCTCCTGAATGTTTTATCCAATCCCTGTAAAAGGTTTGATTTCTTAAGGATGGGACAAGTATACATCACCAGGATTACAAAAGTCTGTTTATTGCGCATTCGGTTCAGAAAGACGTCTGATCGGCGATTTTTTGAAATGAATACCGTGAAAAACGATGATCTCCGCTACCAGGCCGACTGGTAGGGCAGCTACGATATCCAGGAAGGAATGCTGCTTGATGAAAGCTGTGGAAATACAGATCGTGAAAATAAACAATACCATGAATACCTTGAAGATCACCGGTGCATCCTTGTATTTCAGCCAGACCGAGCCAATGCCCAGTGAATAGGCGACATGCAGCGAAGGACAAACGCCGGTACTGGTATCGAAACTATAAAGGAACTGGACAACAGAAGTAAAGAAATTATCCCGTGGAAACACGGTTGGCCGCAAGTCCTGCCGGCTCGGCCAGAGAATATAGCAGAGCATGGCAATCAGCTGGGTGATCATGATATAACTCTGAAGACGCTTGAAACTGTCCACATCGTAGAGAAGGAAATAGAGCAGAGAGAAAACGCAGAGCGCATACCATAGATAATACGGAATAGCAAAATACTCACAGAAGGGAATCAAATCATCGATGAAGCTATGGATCGATGTGCATGCTTCCCGCGGAATGAGGTTCTCTGTCAGGAAATAAAGAGAAAAATAAATCAGCCATCCGCCCAGCAGTTTGATATGGGCAAACCTTGGATCATTCAGACGGGACAAACGAAATTCCCGATAATCATAGATCGGTTTCTTAAACAAGGGGGACCTCCGGACGGCTCTTCGGGTATTTTTTCTTGGGCATATTCAGGTAAGGAACGACCGTATGGAGCGGCAATTCCTCGGCTAATCGCGTAATTTCTTCCATAAGATAAAGATTGATCTTTTCACGCTGTTTGGCAGGCGGGATGGAAGCATCATACCGGATCGGTTTCCCGATCACCATTTTTTTCAGGCGCGGTGCCAGATAGATGGGGACAAAGGAGATTTCCTTCCCGGTCTTTTTATAATACCGGTAGGCGACATCCACATAACGTTCCTGGAACCGATACAGAAAATGATTGTAAGGGGTCCTCCATTCCGGGAAGATCACAAGTCCTGCGCCTTCTTCCAGCCTCTGGACCGATTGTTCAAAGGTGGCACGTACCCTCATATCCCGATAAACCGGGATCGTATCGGCATTATTGAAAACACAGACTGCGATCGGTGCGATGATGTAGGAAAGCAGCTTATAAAACCATTGGATATATCGGGGTTTATCCCACCAGAAATCCTCCATCGCATAAGCCGGGACTTCGCGAAGATGCATCATCTGGGAAGCACACCAGGTATAGCGTTTGACAGGGAAATGGATTTCTGCTGCGATCGGCCCGTACATCTGTGCGTGATTGCCCACATATACTGCAGGCTCATCCGGCAGATTTTCCAGCCCGGTCACCTTGATTTTCGGTGAGAAGAGCCAGACCAGAAATTTAATCACACGGTACAGACAGTAGCTAAGTTTCTTTCTCATCGTCAGTCACCCTCGCTTTCTGACGGGGTGACATTTGTGTCAAGGGATTTGCCAAAAACATAAAAACGCTGATATAAAAACTCGGTGACGAAGTTCAGCAGCATGTTGATGGCGGTCACCAGGTACTCATTCCAGCCGGCACCGGTGGTCAGCAGATGCTCGAGCCAGGTGGAAAGAGGAGTGAAAACAGCATAATAAGCTGCCACCTTCAGCATGGCGATTGGCACATTAGCGGCAGACTTAAATGTATATTTGCGGTTGAGAGTAAAATTCCATACAACTGACAGCACCAGTGCGATCAGGTAACTGACCCAGTACGGAAGATGCAGCAATTCATTGAGCAAAGTAAAAGTGCCGATCTGTATGATCCCGGCGCTGGCCGAGATAAGTGCAAACTTCACGGCACGAAGCAGTTCTTTCATGTCCTGTTGATCTCTTTTTTTATTCGTGATATTCCTTTAAACCGGCTGCTGCAGCTTCATCGATGATGATGGTAACATCGTGATGAAGCTGGAGGATGGAAGCCGGAACCTGTGGTGTGATGGGACCTTCCAGAGTATCGGCGATAGCCTTGGCTTTGCCGGCACCGTTCGCAACGAGCAGGATCTTTTTCGCTTTCATGATGGAACCAACACCCATGGAAATGGCCTTGGTGGGGACATCCTCGATCTTTTCGAAGAAACGGCTGTTGGCCTGAATGGTGGACTCGGTGAGACCGACCACATGAGTCGGACCGACAAAAACGTCTGCGGGCTCGTTGAAACCGATATGACCGTTGCCGCCGATGCCCAGTACCTGGATATCCACGCCGCCGATCTCATCCAGCATGGCTTCGTAATCTTTGCAGGCTTTGTCCATGTCAGGAGCATTGCCGTCCGGTACATGTACGTTCGCTTTGTCGATGTTCACATGGTCGAAAAGATTGACGTTCATGAAGTAGTGATAGCTCTGATCGTTTTCCGGATCAATGGGGTAGTACTCATCCAGGTTGTAGGTGCGGACTTTGGAAAAATCAAGCAGCCCAGCTTCAAAGAGTTTGATCAGCTCCTTGTAGGTGCCGACCGGGGAAGAACCGGTAGCCAGACCCAGGATGGCATCCGGTTTGACATTGATGATACCGGCCAGAATACCGGCGGCCTTCTTGCTGAGGGTCTCGTAGCTGTCACAGACAAGGACTTTCACATTGTTTCCTTTTCCGTTTGTGTACCATTTAGCGCTCATAGACTTTTTCTCCTCTCACAAAAGTGGTTAATATTTCAAAATCAGAATCAGCAATCAGAATATCAGCATCCTTGCCAGGTTCCAGAGAACCCTTCTTTTTGTCCATTCGAATGGAACGGGCAGGAGCAAGAGAAGCGGCAAAGACAGCCTTTTCCAGCGGCCAGTTTGTGTTCTTATAGACATTCTGTACCGCTTTGTTCAGACGAAGCACCGAACCGGCGATGGTTCCTGAAGCCAGTGTGCACTTGATGCCGGTGACGAAAACATCCTGTCCGCCCAGATCGTATTTGCCGTCCGGCAGGCCGCCGGCTTTCATGCAGTCGGTGATCAGAACCAGATGGTCGCCTTTGCAGTCGCAGACCAGCTGGAAAACACCAGGATGAATATGGAAGGTGTCACAGATCATTTCCGTATAGACTTCCGGAGAAGTCAGTGCTGCGCCGACCATGCCGGGATCACGGTGGTGAAGACCAGTCTGTGCGTTGAACAGGTGAGTCACATGATCGGCACCTTTGGCGAAAGCGGCCTTGGCACAGTCATAATTGGCTCCGGTATGACCGAGGGAGCAGACAATGTTTGTGTCTTTTGTGATTTCTTCGATAAACTCCATGCCGCCGGGTACATTTGGAGCAATCGTTACGATGCGGATGATATCCTCATATTCTTTGGTGAAGGCAGCGTTCGGAGCAGAAATATAATCCGGGTTCTGGGCACCCATCTTTGTCACGTCAATGAACGGACCTTCCATGTGCGTTCCGAGAACCTGCGCGCCGCCCCAGGCAGCGGCATCTTTTTCGCTGTCTGCTTTCGCTTCGCGGATCTGACTGAAGGTGACCCGGAGATAATCCAGCGGATAGGTCATGGTGGTGGGAAGCCAGCTGGTGACGCCGAATCCGGCTACCATCCGGCTCATTTCCTGAATAGCTCCCGGCGTATTGTCACAGGTGTCGTGACCGCCGCAGCCATGGCTGTGAACGTCGACCAATCCGGGGCTGACATAGTTTCCTTCCGCGTCGAGTATTTCAGCATCAGGGTATTTCGCCGTTGCCTCAGCCTCAGGAAGAATAGCTTCGATATGATCTGAGAAAACTATAGCCATCCCCTGGACGATTTGATCCGGCAGGATGAGACGACCGTTCTTGATTAGTTTCATATGCATTTCCTCCAAAGATGGAATCATTCTTAGTTTACGACCGGACAGACCTTTCGTCAAGAACAAAAGGCGTGAAGTGCTATCTTGTCGGATCATTCACAATGCCGGCGAAGAGCAGCGTACCATCGGAGTCCCGCAGGGCGAAAAAGAATGGCCGATTGAGGCGGAACTGGAGCGTTTCCGGAGGGTCAGCTGCACTGGTCATCATGACTTCAGTAGCGGCGGCCGCCTGGATGCCGGCTTCGTCAATCTGCAGGCGGGCCATCTGGTCAATGCGGCTGACGTATAGTCCGTCAAAGCCAGGAAAATCGGCCAGATTCGGATCGAACAGGTCTTTCAGACCGGCGGAGGGCAGCAGTTCCTTCCATTTGATATCAGACTTTATATCAAATTTCGGCAAACTGATCTGAATAGCAGTCTGTTCTGAGGTCGGCCCGTTCAGCCATGTGGTAAAGCGGGAATCGGTAACCAGTTCGCTGGGTGACAGACCTCCGCTCGGCAGAACCAGCCAGAGAACAGCTCCATCGCTGAGCGGCAGACCGGCGGCTTCAAATTTCTCGTTTTTATGGTAAGGATATGTTGAAGTCTTATGCATCATCTGGACAGAAATGTTTTTGGAAGAGGTGCGGAATGTTTCCTGATGTGTGGCTTCTTCCAGGAATGGTTCTTTCCAGGCAGAGCGGAAATAGATGGTGGAAGCGGACTGCATGACCATCTCGCTGTCCGGTCCGTTTTGGGCTGCCTGATCGGCAAGAAGATCATTTGTCATGGAGTTGACCCAGTCACGATATGCCTGAACAAAGGCAGCATTGGTCGGTTTGCCGATATAAGTAGAAGTGTAGTAGTTATCGGTCAGAGGTGCAAGGGCATCCTCATCCAGAACAGCATCGGCATTGATCCAGAGAGAATGGCCAATCAGGGAAGTTGTGTCCTGCGTATGATAGAACTGGCTTTTCCAAAGTGTCTGTATATTTTCCTGAAGCTGTTTCTCGTTCGTGGCACCGAGTAAGGAAAGCAGCTGACTTTTTGTGCTGCCGCCTGCAATGGGTGTAACAGAAGACAGTGCAAAGTACAGGCTGGAAAGGGAGATTAACTGGTTTTCTGTCACATTATTCAGGACGAGACCCATGATCGCTGCGTCGAAAACCGCATGGTCAAAGCCATCGGAAGCGCTGCGGCCTACGGGAAACTCTGAAACATAGACAGGATGACTTTCGATATCAGAGGTTTTTTTGCCGGATGATGAATTTCCTGCTTTGCACCCGACAAGAAGAGGCAGACAGAGGGACAAAGTGAGTAAAGAAACAAGAATTCGCCGCATCATTACCTCCTTCTGAAACTATTTCGTCGGGTCGTTGATGATTCCAATATAGATCAGGGTACCGTCCGCATCACGCAGGGCAAACATAAAAGGACGGTTCAGGAAGAATTCCAGTGTATTTTCCGGTACACGATCCAGGCTTTCGGCTTTCTGGGAAGGTTCCGGTGCGCTCACCAGTCCGTCTTCGTAGAGAATAAGCCGAACACGCTGATCGATACGTGACAGGGCACAGCCTTTGAGATCACTGGTAAGCCCGGTGAAGTTGCTCCGTTTGGGTTTGAAGACTTCCGTTATCCCGAGGTCGGGAAGAATATCCTTGAATTCAGTATAGCTTTTTACATCAAACCGTGGAATATGGATCGACATAAGGCGCTGATCGTAGGAAGGATCATTCAGCCAGGTAAGAACACCGGGATCCTTAGCAAGGTCGACCGGGGTGACGCCTTCAGCAGGGAGTAAAAACCACATCATTGCTCCGTCGGCGAGTTCGATCCCGGCTGCGCCGAAATTCACGTCCTGATGATAAGGATACTCCTTGTTCATATCCATCATGTAGACATAGACTTCTTCTGTAGGCGTGTAAAAAGAATGTTCTCTGAAGGAAGAGTCCGGAAACCCTTCTTTCCAGGCGGATTTGTAGAAAAGCGTGGAGCTGCTGGTCAGCAGCATTTCCTCCGGGAAGGTTACTTCATTCAGCTCATCACCGAAGAGATTGCCCGACATGGATGAGAGCCACTCGCGATAATAATTGGTTAGGGTCGAACCGTCAGGCATGCCATAATAACAGGAAGTGTAGTAGTTTTCAGAGATCTTTGCCATCGCTTCCTGGGTGAAAGGCAGTTTATAAGTCATCCAGAGTGAACTGCCCATGAGTGAGGTCGTGTTGGAGGTCTGATAAAACTGACCTTTCCAGAGAGTCTGAACATTGCTCTGAAGCTGACTGAGCTTATCTACGCCCAAAAGACGAGTGATCTGAAAACGGGTCGTACCATCGGTAAGGTAAGCCAGACTGGATAAAGCAAGATACAGGCTGGATGGAGAGACCATATAATTGCCCGCATGTGCAGCGTTTTGGGTCTGTTCGTTGGAAGCGGGATTGCCGAGAGTAGCAGCAATGATGGCTGCATCGAAGGCAGCATGATCAAAGCCCTCGGATTCTTCACGATACGAGGGATATTCGGAAAGGACGGTATTGGTATGGAAGCCGGGCCTGGCCGGCGTTTCTTCGACATTCTTGTTCTGACACGCCGTAACGAACATGACGAAACAGAGAAGAAAACACAAAATTGCTTTTTTCTTCATGGAACGGAAACCCTCCTGAAAACGGAAATCATTCGGATAGGTTATTGTATCACATTTTCGAAAAGAAAACAACGACCCGGCATGCTTTCATTCTGGCAGCCGGGTCAGAACATGGCCGTACTGGTAAAGATATGGTCCTGGTAATCCTGGACCAGGGTGCCGCCATGGCGCCTTAGCGTTTCACGAATGTTTCGGACACCCAGCCCGTGGCCTGCATTTTTCTTCAGACTGATGAGCTCACCATTCTTATCGAATGGATTGACAGCAGCGGAGTTAATCACTTTGAAAAAAGTGAAACCTTGCTTCTGCCCGATTTCAAGGCGTATCTTCCGTTTTTCGGGCGGAAGCAGCAAACAGGCCTCTATGGCGTTGTCGAGCTGGTTAGCCAGGACGACACAGATCTCGGTATCGGACAGAGAGAGGTCTGTGGTCAGATGAATTTCAGCAGAAAATGCTATGTTCTGCTCTTTGGCGGCAGCCATTTCGTGGGATACGATTGCGTCGACGATATGATTGCCGCTCTGGATCTTTTTGTCTTTTGAGCGAAAATCTTCCTGCAGCTGACGGATGTATTCCTGTGCGTTCGGATTGTTTTCTGTCAGGGAAGAGAGCACATTCAGATGGTTTTTGAAATCATGAATCTGTTTGGCCTGTTCAAGCTGGCTCTCTGCCAGGCGGTCATAGTTTTCTTTCAGCACTTCTTCGGTATAACGCAGCAGTTCCTGATCGCGTCGGCGTGGGAGCAGCTCAAAGAGCACATACATTCCAGCGCGGATGAGCAGCGTGATAGCCACAATGGATGCTGCTTTCCCCCAGTTTCCGATGGGCAGCGTCGTCATCGAATGGAAGAAGAGAAAGCTGATCAACCCGGTCAGAAGGTAGACAAGAAGCCGCAGCCATGGCCGGTCGCGTGTTGTCCCTTCGCGGTATAGAACCTGATCCGCGGTAAGAGCCAGATACAGAATAAGCCCGAACTTAAGAAAACGTATCAGAATTTCACCGGTGTTCATGACTCCTCCGATGGAATCTGCTCGATCTTTTTCAGCTGATTCCCTTTATATACAACACGGTAGATCGTGCCCGTTTTCAGTTGGCCTTCACCAACATTTCTGGCTCTCAGCGTAAGCAGCCGGTCGTTATCGTCGATCAGTGCAAACAGCAGTTTACGGGTATTCAGAAATTCTTCGTTCATCGGTGTTGCCGGCCGACTCATACGGCGCGTCTGATAAATGGCACCCTGTGGGATCGAAAGGAAATTCCTTGCATTGATATCCTGCCCGTCATCCAGCTGAATCAGCCGGACGCGTGCCGTTTTCTTCCGGGCAAAGATCTTTTGGCGGAAGAGGACGAATAGTCCGGCAATCAGAAAAATGCCAATATAAGCCAGAGGAAGCAAGGATTCAACAATACTCAGAAAATTGCGTCTGTCTGACATACGGTTTTCGGATAGGACTCTTGGCAGTTTGATCTCAGGCGGCGTCACAGACAGTGGGTCATGATAGGTATAATCAATCGTCACAACATATGGGTTTTCATTGTCCGAAACATGACGGATCGAAATAGAGACCTCTGTTTTTCCAGAGTGCATGGTACGACCCAGGACAGACTCTTTTTCTGAAAGGGCATTTTTCAGTTCACTTACCTGACCGTTATATCGTGGAAGATCGCTTTCCTTCTCTTCCCATTGGCTGTACGCATAAAGACTGGCGATAAATCCAGTCTGCGCCCGCTGCAAAGAATTCGGCCCTCCATAATAAGCATTCAGCTGATACCCGCCAAGCACCTGTTCTCCATTAGATCGTGGTACAAAGCGTAACGTCACTTGCCAGGTTTCCATTGTCCATCGCTTGTTTTCGTCATTAGGACGATAGGAGATGGGTAAGATAATGGTCGTTTCATCCAGGATCGTGACCTGATCATCCGTAAGAAGGTACATGTCATAGATCTTTTTCCGGGTACGGCCAATCAACGAGACGAGATCCGTTCGCTGCAAGGCTTCATAGGGAGTGATGGGCGTCTCGCCAAAGCATCCAGTCAACAGGATCGTGATGAGGATGATCCAAACCAGATACTTTTTGTTTTTCATTTTCTTTTCCTCTTTCTCTTAACGAAGATCACAATAGCTCCAATTGCCGCAAACAGCAGTATGTAGCCAAGTCCGGCCTCGCGGAAGAGCCATGTGAGGGGGTTGCTCCTTCGAAGATAGGTTTCTTCGGAGATTACATCCGGAAGGGAGATGGGTGGCTGATTGCCAAGATCCTGACGGGAGACAAGGTAGGTGATCCGAACCATATGGGTATAGGAAGGATCCATCTGTCCGAGTGTATCAAAGATGTCGGTCCATTCCTGCACCTTCAGTTCGATCATCTCGGCATGGACAGCTTCGTGGGTAAACTTGGCTTCCTGCCCGGCCAGCATGGTATTCACTTTCTGAAGGAGTGCTTCGGCATTCGTCCGGGCAGTATCACCTTTATATGCGGCCATCAGTCGGAATCCACAAAGAACAAGATCGTCAGAGGAACCACTGGACTGGTCAAATATTAGCTCCACCGCCCATTCATCCTTTGCCAGGGCATCTGCAAATTCCGGCTGCTGGACAAAGGGAAGCAGAAAAATATCGAGATCTTCGCCTTCAGATGCATCAAGACCGTCAGGGCTGCGGGAAATGACAGTTTCATCTGTCAGCAGAAACATCTGCCAGATGGTGTCTTTTTTCTGTCCGATGAGGGTCCTCAAATCCGTCTGATCGAGCAGTTGTTTTGGTGTCAGCGCACCTTGTGTGCTGCAGCCCGTCAAGAATATTACCAGGACGAGAAGCAGGGTCATCGTCCGACTGATCTTCATAGAGCTCATCCTCCCTTCTTCTGATGGTGATGATAGCACAGGCAATGATGACAGAGGAAAAAAAGTACCGATCGGTCTTACAGGATGAGCGAACGGTATTATCGGATCGTCCAGAGACGTGCAAGAGTATCTTTGACCGTGCGCTGCAGCCGGCGGCTGATCGTGAGAACTTCCTTGGTAGAGGCTATGGTCAGTTCTGTATGGTCGATTTTTTCGATATGGTCGATTCCCACAAAGGTTCCGCGATCGATGAATAAAAAGCGATCGGAACCAAGAGAATCGTAGAATTCTTTGATTCCTTTTCGGCTGGAGAGGATCCCCTGATGAAGGGTATGGATCTCCAGAAGCCGCAGGGAACGCTGAACATAAAGGATTTCATCCAGTGGTACACGTACGAGAAGACCATCTTCCGAGATAGAAACATATTCACGGGTCCTGGATAGTTCATTCTCTGCTGCATGAAGTGCCTCCGGCAATTCTTCCTTCAGCCGGTCTTTCGGAATGAAGCGAAACGCATCGACTTTATATCCTTGAAGTGCATATTCGGTGTGAGACGTGAGGAACAGGATAAGTGTACGAGGACCAATCTCACGGATCTTTTCCGCCAGTTCGAGGCCACTCATTTCCGGCATATCGATGTCCAACAGAAAGAGGTCTGCGATCTTCTGATCAGCCATTTCAAACCACAGCTGTCTGGCACTTGTGAAGGTGCGCACGCTAAAACGGACCGCATCATCCGGCAGTGTGAGATTATATTCGTGCACGGCTTCAGCCGCGGATCTTAACTGGATTTCGTTGTCATCGCAGATTGCAATAATAGCCATTTTTCACTCCTCCTGGTATCATTGTAGCGGGGCCAGAGTGCATTTTCAAGCAATCTTTGAAAAAACATTGCAGGGGATAGGGAACGTGTGGTAAACTGATGGATATGAATCAACCAGATATTGGGAGGATAATATGTTCTGTACAAATT
>JAFOIR010000085.1 GCA_017420625.1 Bacillota bacterium | reverse complement strand
GGTGATCCTGTATTCGACCGGCAATGAGATCTTTGAGATTGCGACGGAAAAAGGAATCGAGACAGCACGGATGCTGGGAAGTTATCTGAAAAAGCTCGATCCGACCAGGCTCACGACCAACGGTATCAATGGTGCATTTGCTGCAGGGGACGGGCTTTCTTCGATCGTGGAAGATATCACCGGACACCGACCGGGGCCGGGCGATGTGAATGTCTTTATGGCTGCGCTGGCTAATCATATGCCTGAGATCGTTCGGCATCCCATCCTTTCCGGAATCCTGGAAAAGCTGGAACTCTCAATGGATGTGCTGGGCTATAATTATATGACCGCCCGTTATTTGCCGGATTATGAAAAGTATCCGGAACGGCTGATGGTAGGCAGTGAAACAAATCCAAAGATGATTGCGGAAAACTGGTCGATCATCACGGCGTGCCCGGCCGTAATGGGTGACTTTACCTGGACCGGATGGGACTATATGGGAGAGATCGGCGGTCCGTTCCCGGGACTGATGAACAGTGCCGGAGATATCTCCGTTATCGGTGTGCGCCGGGCAATGTCCTTCTACCGCGAGATCGTATTTGGCCTGAAGACAGGCCCGGTGATCGCCACGCAGGATCCGGACCGCTTCGGCTGCAGCCGAGACTTCGGGCCCTGGAAATTTACCGACTGTGAACTGAATTATACCTGGCCCGGCCGGGAAGGGAAACCTTTGTTTGTGCAGGTCTACGGTGCCGGTGACAAGACCGTCCTTTATCAGAACGGAAAGAAAGTCGGGGAGAAGACCTGCGCTGCTCCGGGCGAGCCTTATGAAGCAGGTGTGGCTGGCTTCTGCTGTGAATTCAATATCACCTATGAACCCGGTGAGCTTTGCGCTGTGATCTTCCGAAATGGCGAAGAACTGGGAAGAACTGTGCTTCAGACGACGGGTGCAGCAGAAAGTGTCCAGGTCTTGGCCGAGGAAGAGGGCGACCTGATATTCCTGAACATGGAACTGGTCGATGCAGCCGGACGCCACGTTTTCCAGGATGGAAAGATCGAGCTAAAGACAGATGGGCCGACTAAGCTGCTTGGTTTCGGCAGCAATCAGTCCATCCACGATCAGGGCTTTGTTTCCTTTACGGCTCCAACGTCCGAAGGATATGCACTGGCGATCCTTCAAAGAACTGCGCCGGGTGAAATCCGCTGGCAGACCCGGATCCTTTGATTCTCTGAGCCTCTTTTCTCCCTGACCGACAGCTTGTCGGTCAGGAAAACACTTTTTTGATTCTTGACCGACACCTCGGTCAAATACACAAAAAATCAAGCTGGCGACCGACACTCCTGCGAGTGTTTCGGTCGCCAAATGGTTTTTATGCTCTTATGACCGAATAATTCGGTCAAACAGGAGAAATGCCACATTCCGACCGACAGCCGTCGGTCGGAAAGACACTTTAAACTTTCTTTGACCGACGTGTCGGTCAAAAAAGACATTTTTGAGATAACGACCGATGCTGCTGCTAGTTCCTTCGGTCGGATAAGAAAATTTGCCACAGTTTGACCGACGTGTCGGTCAAACACGCACTTTTTGGTGATATGACCGACACACCGGGCTGAAGCTGCTTTCTATAATCGTGTGAGAACAGCCCTTCCTGATTTGTCAACCTCAGAAAGCCTCAAAAAAATATTTTCAAAATCCTCTGTAAAGATAACGATAATATATATAGAGGGGTAAATATGCCCGTTAATCTGAAGGAGGAAATATCTATGAATGATTATCAGAAAATGCAGAGCCGTCGTGAAGAATTGATTCAGAAAATACAAAAGATCAGAATCAAGCTGATGAATCTGCCGCAGGGAAAGCTCCATCTGCAGCGGGATGGAGGCTATATCAAATGGTATCTGCATCAAAAATCCAAAGAGGGAATCAGGCAAAGAACTTATCTTTCCAAGACAAATCAGCAGGAAGCGGAAATGTATGCGCTGTCAACGCTTTACCAGGCAAAGCTGGAAGATGCGCAGGAAGAATTATCAGCCGTAGAAAAATATCTCAAAATCAGAGAAAAAAGCAGGGAGCCTTCATCAACTTTTGTCAGCCGGGAAGAGCGAATTCTGAAAGATCCGGAATATGTCAGACTGCTGAGCCGATTTCGCACACAAAAACAGAGACAGATCGAAAACTGGAAGAATACAAACTATCCGGATAACAGCAGTTTCCATCCGGAACAGCTGAATGTGCAGGTAGAGGGAGACTTTTTTGTCCGATCAAAATCAGAAAGACTGATTGCGGAACAACTGATGAATGAAAATCTGGCTTTTCATTATGAAGAAAGACTGGGAGAAGGTAAAGGCTCCATCATCTGTGATTTCACGATCATGCATCCGGGGAATCTGAAGCTGTATTATTGGGAACACTTCGGACTGTTTGATCAGCCAGGTTATTTAAAAGAAGCGTGCAGCAAGATAGAAAACTATGCTTCCCGTGGCATCTGCCTTGGAGATCAGCTGATCGTGACAACTGAAACCAGCACGCATCCGCTTACAAAGGACGAAGTGATCCGGACGATCCAGCAAAAATTCTTTGATCAGCCGGACGCGCAGCTGTGACTTTTCTTTTCCGGTGAAGCAGGCTATAATAGAGGCAGATACAAGAGAGAGGAAGACGAGTGCCATGGGAGCCAAAGAGTTTGATCTGACAACAAGCCGTGGAAATGTTCATGTGATTACATTTGGAAACGGAAAGAAAGACCTGATCATGATCCAGGGACTCACTATCAAAGAATTCCGCGGTGCAGGTTCAATGGTCGCACTGGGTTATCGGAAATATGCCAGAACATACCGGGTCGTTCTCTTTGACCGGCCGGAGCCGCTCCCGGAAGACTGCACGATAGAGTACCTTTCGGATTCAATAGCCGAGGCAATGGATCAGATGCAGATCAAGAATGCCGATATCTTCGGAACCTCGCAGGGCGGAATGATCGCACTGAGACTGGCGATCGACCGACCGGATCTGGTTCACCGGATGGTACTGGCGGTTACAGCTCCAAAGGCGACCGATTCGACACGTGCTGTACTGGACCGCTGGATCGGGATGACGGAACAAGGCGACTGGCAGGCTCTGGGAATGGATATCCTGGAGACGATGTATTCGGAACGCTATCAGAAACGGTATCGGCGCTTTTTCCCGCTCATTCTGAAGACACAGAAACTGATCAGTCCGGAGCGGTTTGCAGTCCTGGCACGTTCGATCCGGGACTTTGATGTAACGGAGGAACTATCTAAGATCCAGGCACCAACCCTGGTTCTCGGAGGAGAGGATGATAAGGTCGTTCCTCCGGAAGGATCCCGGCAGATCGCAGAAACGCTCGGCTGTGAGATCCATATGTATGAAGGACTCGGCCATGCAGCCTATGAAGAAGCGCCGGACTTTAATGATCGGATTCTGGCATTTCTGGGAAAAGAATAAGATTCAGAAGGAAAATAAGAAAAAGCAAAAGAAAAAGGCTTGAAAAACCACATCATAGCCTTTATAATTCTTGTATACAGAAGCGTAGACAACTACGATTTTTACAGTACCGAAGGTACTGTCAGCGCTCCGCCGCAGGCGGAACGCTTTGGCTCGGTAGCGAAGCTGGTTATCGCGTCGGCCTGTCACGCCGAAGATCGAGGGTTCGAGCCCCTTCCGAGTCGTTTCAATTGATTATAGGACGCAAACAATCTTTGCGTCCTATCTTTATATCAGGAGGATTGCCATGGGAATGAAAACAAAGAACTTTCTCGCCCTGCTGCTGGTCATGAGTATGGTCATTCTTATGGCAGGATGCGTGAATGATCCGCACAAACCATCTGCAGGAGATAGTTCCGGTAAGTTCGAAACATCGGTAGCCGGAGAATCATCAAAAACGGAGGAAACATCCGGCAAAGATGGCTCCGGTACAGAAGAGGCGGAAAGCTCCCGAACAGAAACGCAGCTAAGTGAGCAGCATCAGGATGGAGATATCTATATGAAGCAGGGGAATAAAACGATTTATATAGAGAGGCTGGAACACTGTACAAACTGGCTTGGCAAGACCTTTCAGGAAACCGGTCTGCCGGATGATCTCAAACAGGAAGATCCGATCTATTTTGAAGGGAAAATCTACGGATTTGCGGCACACGGCGTCCTCTACTATGGACACGGAGACAGAAGAGAGCTGTTGGACAAGATGACCGTTTTTGTTCAGAATAGTGTGGCGAAACCATCCGATCTTTATGAGATCCTGGTGATGGATTGCGGACAGCCCTATCAGACCTTGATCGGAGACTATGTGGAAGCGGATGGAGGAAACGTTGTTTCTGATTATTTCAGTACCGGCAACGGTACAGTTGTCCTGGAGACGGCCGAACTTCGAACCTTCAGTGAGCTCATTTATACACCGGACCAGATGCCGGAACCGGAACTGACGGAGGGTGAAAAAGCGCTTGCGCTGATCAAAGAAGAGACCGGTTATGATCTGACGCTGCCGGAAGATGAATATCTTGATCTTACCGGCGGGAAAATAGGGGGATCAGAGCTTGACTGGTATTATCTGGATTATACACTCGACGACCATATGCACTGCCTGATCTACCTGGTCGCAAACGTGAGTGAAGAACAGGCAGCAGAAGAGGTGTTTACTTTTACAGAAACTCTGAAAGATAAAATCGTGACAGAAAATGGCTATTCGATGGTAATCGATGAAGAGAATCAGGAAGGCGCCATCTTCTGGTGGGATATGGATACAGCCTGGCTCCTGATGGCTGATTACAGCCGTACTGGCAGCGCCGTCGATTATGATTACCTGCGGCAATACCGCCTGGCGATCATTGCTGCTTATGAACAGCCGGAGTAAGCAGGTCTTTCAGCCAAGCTTCAAACTCGTCCATATAGCCAAGATCCCAGATGAGACTGCTGGTGAGGTATTTGTCTCTGGTATCGCGCGAGCAGACGAACGCATCCAGGACGTCCTGGGTGGAAAGCCCGATATCCGCCGGATTGACAGGCAAACCGGCCCTGCGCATTTTCTCTTCCAGGGCATCGATATCCGGAAGATCTTTTTGGATCAGGCTGACGAGACTGCTCCAGTTATCCAGAATTCTTTGAACCCGCTCCATCCGGCGGGTTTTTTCATTTTTCAGGGTCCTTTTTTCCAGTTCGACAAAAGACTTAGCGGTCTCCCCGAATACGCGGTATAGGCGCGCTTCCCAGGCGGCTTCGTCAAAGTGATCCGCAGCAAAGAGCGCGCGCTCATAGGTGGGCTCAAGTGAAGATAGTTTTTTGAGGATCCGAAGGGCAAGCAAGGTGCCGATCCCCACGTAGATTCCGTGAAGATCATATTCTTCTCCCCGGGCGATGGCCATCATTTCAAAGCAGTGGGAGAAATAGTGTTCCTGCCCCGAGGCAGGACGGGAGGTGCCGACCAGCGTCATGCAGACCCCGGAGAGCAGCAGCCCTTCGATTACAGCCCGGATGCCGTCTTCTTCCCGGCGGACGGCGCTGTCCATTCCGGAAACGACCCGGTCATAGGCAAAGCGAACCAGCTTGGCAGTGGGTTCACAATAAGCTTCACCGCGGATGAGTGCCGCGATCTTCCATTCGATCAGTGAATGAACTTTGGCAAGGACGTCACCGATGCCGGCCTGAATGAGACGAAGCGGCGCTTTTGACATGACAGTCGTATCACAGATGACGCCGATCGGCGCATTCTCTGGAATCGAGGATTTGGTATGATTCAGTTCCAGTGAGGAAGAAGCGGAAGTATAACCATCCATGGAAGGCGCGGAACCAACGGTGATCTGGGGGATATGAAGACTGGTGGAAGCGGCTTTGCAGATATCCCCGATGGTGCCGCTCCCGACAGCCAGAACGAGATCACAGGCCGGATCGAAGGCATGTCTGATTGCTTGGACGGCTGCTTCGTCCGGCTGCAGCTTTCGCCCGCCAGGTACCGGAGGAAAAACAAATACCTGACAGGAGAGTCCATGGTTTTCCAATATAGTTACCACTTCTTTGCCGACAGCTTCAAAGGTGTTGGTATCAGCAACCAGCATAGGATGACGAAAGTCAAGGCGCTCCAGCATATCCGGTACAGAGGACAGAATATCCGGACCCACCGAGAGAAGCCGGATATCGGCACGGTGGATCTTTCCGCAGGCACAGCGAAAACCTTCAGGGCGGATGAGCGGTGCAAAATCGAACGGTGTATAGGAATGGATCATCAGGAACTCTTCTTTCTGTTGATTTTTCTTCGCGTTTTATTGTATCATTAGGATAATCTATGTGCAAGACGGAGGACAAGATGAGCTATACGATCGGAATCGACTTTGGAACGCTCTCGGCCCGCGCAGTTGTTGTGGACGTGCAGACGGGGGAGATCGTTTCAACCGCAAGTACGGACTATCGGCACGGAGTACTCAGCCGGGAACTGCCGGACGGAACGCCTCTTATGGAAGAGGCGGCTCTTCAGGTCCCGGCGGATTATCTGGAGGCACTCTCAGGCTGTGTCAAGGAAGCGGTCGGGCTTTCCGGTGTGATGGCAGAAGAGATCGTCGGGATAGGGATCGATGCAACTTCCTGCAGCATCCTGCCGCTTGATCAGGCAGGACATCCCCTGGCGTCCTTAGAAAAATACATGCATGAACCACAGGCGTACATCAAGATGTGGAAGCACCACGGCGCTGCCCGCCATGCGGAGAAACTGACAGAAGCTGCCCGGCTGGTCCAGCCGGATCTTTTAGAACGCTTCGGAGGCAATATCTCCGCAGAAAGCCTTTTCCCACGGATGTGGGAAATGAAGGAATGCGCACCCGAGCTGTTTGCTGAAATGGCCGAATATGCGGAAGTTGCGGACTGGATCGTTGGAGAACTGACCCATACAAAAATCCGGGGCGGCTGTGCGGCAGGCTACAAAGCCTATTATCGTCCGGAAAGCGGATATCCGATCAGAAAAGTTCTTGAAAAAGTCGGGCTGCCGGCAGAAGAATTCCTCTGCAAACTCCCATCCCCTGTTGTACCGATCGGCCGCATGGCCGGCCGGCTTACCCCACAGATGGCTTTCACGCTCGGGCTTCATGAAGGAACGCCCGTTGCGGTGGGCATGGTGGATGCGCATGCCTGTGTTCCGGCCTGCGGGATCACAAGTCCCGGAGAACTGTTGATGATCATCGGGACGTCGACCTGCCAGATGCTCCTCTCCAGGAAGGATCTGGCTGTCCCGGGCATCTGCGGAGCAGTTCCGGGAGGCATCCTGCCCGAACTGGTGGGATATGAAGCCGGACAGACGTCCGTGGGCGATCTGTTTGCCTATTTTGTGGAAAACTATGTCACCGAGGAGATCCATCGCTCAGCGCGCAGCAAAGGAATGGATATCCATACTTATCTGTCTTTCCTGGCGGAGCAGAAAGTGCCAGGGGAAAGCGGACTGATCGCTCTGGACTGGCTGAACGGCAACCGCAGTCCGCTCTGTGACTATGCGCTGTCCGGACTGCTGATCGGAATTACACAGAAAACCAGACCGGAAGATATCTATCGGGCGCTGCTGGAATCGACAGCCTTTGGCTGCCGTACGATTATCGAAAACTTCGAAAAGGCCGGACTTTTGGTCGAAAGGGTTCTCGCCTCCGGCGGAATCAGTCAGAAGAATCCTTTTGCGATGCAGCTGTATGCCGATATCCTCGGACGTCCGGTGGAGGCAGTACCGCTTCCGGTAGGGCCGGCGCACGGCAGTGCGATCTTCGGGGCAGTCGCGGCAGGGAAAGCCGGCGGCGGGTATGACCGGGCGGAAGAGGCCATCCG
>JAFOIR010000084.1 GCA_017420625.1 Bacillota bacterium | reverse complement strand
CGAAAGATCGTAAGCTTTTAAGAGCTCCGGCATTTCCTTTTCACAGAAGCTGTCCTGGTTCAGAGAAAGTTCGACATAATCGTTCGAGCATTCGTTCAGAATGGGATCTCCGACCGGCACCCAGCCGAAGGAATGATGGAAAAGCATCTGCTTTTCATAGAGGATCTGACCGTCTTTCGAGATCGTGACAATACACTGATCACCGGCGTGAATACCGATGGACCAGATCATCTCGTTGGGAATGGAGATGCCTACATTGCCAAAGTGATCATGAGCACCCGTGACTTCTCCGTAGCAGATACCATCCTTGACGTAAGCTTCCGGTGCAGCAAAACGGACCAGAGCTTCCTTCTGATAGGAAGGTCCGACCTGTTCATAAGTGATCTGGCCGGAAGCAAGGCGAGCAGCCGTATAGGCATAGACATCACGTCCATGGAACGTGTGATGATTGTCCGAGCCGGGCAGACGGTTCACTGTCTCATCGATCTCACGGACTTCTACGATATCATCATACAGTTCGCTCAAGGTTCCATTATCCGGCGTGACGACATAGCTGCCGTTTTTCATTTTTGCAACAACGCTCTTGCGAGCGGTTCCGACACCGGGATCCACAACAGAAACAAAGACTGTGCCATCCGGCCAGTAGGGAAGGGTAGATGCCAGAATGGATCCGCCCATACGAATATCAAACTGACGCACTTCATGACAGAGATCATAGAGTCTGAGCTCTGGATCGATCCTGGCCGCAACAGCCGTCATAGAAGCCGGAAGACCGGTGGAAATACCAAAATCAGACTGGAAAACAATGCAGGGTTTGCTCATAGGAATCTCCTTTTTACTATTCTGCGGTGAGCCGCAGGTCATATTTTTTCGATACGTACTTTAAACTGAGTGGGATCCTCTGAGGCAAGGATCTGCGGCAGACATTCGTCGATGAAACTCTTACGGTTCAGTCCAATGTCCATATAACCGGAGGAACCGTTGAATACGACCGGTTCTCCTTCTGGTACATAACCGAAGGACGGCTGGAAGGAAGTATCACTCTCCCATTCGATTTTTCCATCACGGGTAAAGGTGACATGGACCGGATCGCCGCTTTTGATCCCGGTTTGCTCGAATTCATCAATGCTGATGGTAAAGGTCAGGTTGCCAAAGGTTTTGAGCAGCATGAAGACGTGGCCTTCCGCGATACCTGGCTGAATGGAAGCCTTCGGAAGGGAATAGAAAAAGACTTCACGAAGAGATGCTTTCGGACCGACTTCTTCCAGCGGCAGACCGCCGGCAAGTGAAGCCCCACAGCGGACAAGGGCATAGTCATCGCCGCCAAAGCGAGCAGGGTCAACGAAGTAGGCGGAAAGAGTGCTCCGATCATCTTCGGTCATCAGCGAAGCGCATACGGTGGCCGTCCCGTTGTTCGGAGAAAGGATGATACTGCCATTTGGCAGGCGGATAGCTACCGGAAGGGAAGAGAATGCACTTGTCGTTGCAGCCTGGTTAAAGCCTTTCTTTACCAGAGAAAGAAAGACGGAGTCTCCCGGCCAGTAGGGAAGAGTGGTATAAAGATAAGCAGAAATCGTCAGAGAATCCTGCATCAGCAGTGTTCCCTGGGATACATCAAGACCCGGACAGGTCTTCTGACAAAGTCCGGCAACCTTCGCCCATTCGGTCGAAGCCGGACCACAGTCCATATGAACGACCAGTGGTTTCATCATTTGTTAAACAGTCCTTTCAGCCATCTGAACACAAAGAACGATTCTTCCAGAGATATCTGCTGGATCGCACTTTTTTCCACAAACGGAGCCCAGATCTTGGCCGGCCATGGATCGATGATGCGAGCCCAGAGGATATATACGACCGTGGCAATACCCAGCGCGATCGTGATCCCGCGGATGATCTTGTCATTCCTCGTAGGCTCATGTTCCGCATACCAGGTGCGTTTTTTGTTTTTTCCGTAGCCGCGCAGATCCATCGCATTGGCAATCATGCCCACTTTGCCGAAAGAAGACATGATCAGCGGGACGAGCAGTGTTACGTGGTTTTTCAGCCGTTTGAAGACAGGAGCTTTCTTGCCAAGTTCCACACCGCGCATCATCATGGAGTTGCGAATGTCCACGAAGTCATTGGCAATATCCGGAATGGTGCGGTATGCCAGAGAGATGATCGTGCAGACCTTGTAGGGAAGCCCGCATTTGTTGAGGCCGGAAGCAAATTCAGAAGGCGTCGTCATCAGTGCGAAGGCCATGACGGAAGCAAAGGAAGCCGTACGTTTGACCCAGACAACATAGATATACCAGAGCCATTCTTTGGAAATGTAGAAGCGTCCGCTGGCAGAGGACCAGAGGATGGTTTCTGTGCCGACATTGTTCAAGCCCGCATCCGGACTGACAACAAACAGCATGATATTTCCGATGACGGTGACCGTAATGAAGGTGAACAGGAACATGAAAATGATCGGTTTCCAGTTGGGCTTCATCGATACCATCTCAATGACGCTGATGATGCATAAAGGCCACAGGATGCGTACATCATAAGTGGCGATGATCGCAACTGTCATCACGATAAAGAGAAATACTTTGGTAAAACCGGAAAGCTGATGAAGGAAGGTCGGACCAGGCGTATAGTTGATGACAAAACGGTTATTCATTGTCCGCATCTCCTTTCATCTCGGATTCATAGCTGATGAATCGCTCGATCGTGCTTTCAGGATCCAGATCAAGCTTCACCGCCAGACGATACAGCGAAGTCTGTTTGAGGCTTGCCTCGGCAATGACCTGCTCGTTAGCGAGAACAGAGCAGACCCGATCCGCTGCGATCAGCTTTCCATCTGCAAAGACGATAGCCCGCTCGGTGTTTTCGATTGCCAGATGCATATCGTGAGTGATAAACAGGATGGTGATGCCATATTCCTCATTCAGCGCATTGACAAAGTTCATAATATCGGTATAGCTGCGGAAATCCTGTCCGGCTGTGGGTTCATCGAGAACCAGGATCTCCGGCTCCAGCGCCATCATCGAAGCGACTGTGACACGTTTTTTCTGACCGTAGCTGATCGCATCGACCGGCCAGTTGCGCATTTTATAGAGATTGCAGGCTTTCAGCACTTTTTCGGTCATTTCCTTGATCTCCTCAGCGGAGCGGCCGCGGATCTGAAGCGCAAGGCCAACTTCATCCTTGATGATATCCTTAACCAGCATCTGATTGGGATTCTGCATCACATAGCTGACCTTCTCACCGATCTCCTTGACAGAAAGCGGGCGGATATCCTTGCCGGAAAGACGGATCTCACCTTCCGATGGGCGAATCAGGCCGCAGAGGAGTTTCGCGGCGGTAGATTTGCCGGCACCATTCTTTCCGATGATGGCGATCCGTTCACCCTTACGGATAGTGAAGTCGATATCGGAAAGCACTTTCTTTTTCCCGTCATAGGAGAAGGACACATGATCAAACTCGATGACCGGTTCATTTTGGTTCTGCGGAAGCGGTTTATATTCAGAAGTAAAGAAAGACTTCAGTTTGCTTTCATTTTCAGGAGAGAATTCCAGATCTTCCAGAGAGCAGAGGTTTTTGTTGCCCTCCAGAGAGCAGCCGGCGTATTTCATCGCGGTGATATAGAGCGGTTCGCGAATGCCGTGTTCCTGCAGCAGGGTGGATTTTAAAAGTTCGTCCGGCGTCATGTCTGCAACGATCCGTCCGCCGCCCATGAGAATGATGCGGTCTACCGGACGGTACAGGACATCTTCCAGACGATGTTCAATGATCAGGATGGTGCGATTATCATCCTTTGCGAGATCATCGATCAGTGAGACAGCGGTCATGCCCATCTGCGGATCCAGCGCAGCCAGAGGTTCATCGAAGATAAGAACGCTGACATCATTGGCGAAGACGCCTGCGATGGCGACTTTCTGCTTTTGTCCGCCGGAAAGCTCAAAAGGAACATGGTCGATAAAGTCGCGCATACCTACAATAGACGCATTCTTCTCTACCAGAGGCGCCATCTCGGATCTTGGCATGCAGATGTTCTCCATAGCGAAGGCAATATCCTCACCTACGGAAAGACCCACGAACTGGGCATCCGAATCCTGCAGGACAGTGCCGACATCTTTGGAGAGCTCAAAGATGGATGATTTTTTTGTCTCTTTCCCGGCGACAGTCAGCGTCCCTGTGATTTCTCCTTCAAAGGAGAAGGGGATCAGACCATTGATGCAGTTGCAGAGGGTCGACTTGCCGCTGCCGGAAGCACCAAGGATGAGTACCTTCTGTCCGGGATAGATATCAAGATTGATGTCAAAGAGAGTGGGAGAAGACTGGGTCTTATACTTGAAGCCGAAGTCTTTAAAGCTGATGATCGGTTCCATGAGACCTCCTGATAGGGTGGTATAAAATGAGAAAAGGCCGTGCCGCCCTTGTACGGGAGCACGGCCTTGGGCTGATGGAATTATTCTTCTTCTTTCAGGTTGGTGCGGCTCTTGGAGCGGGCAGCCAGAATGAACATCAGCGGGATACCAACGACAAGTTCAACAGCGATGTTGGACAGGGAACCGGCGATAGCCTGGATGAAAGTCACATTCAGATCTCCGCCGTAGAAGAGGGTGGTGAAGATGGGAGTGATGACACCAAATGCAAGACCGTTGCCAACGATAACACAGATTGCATAGAAAATCGCATGTTTCCAGTTGAAAACACCTTCAGTTACATATGCGCCGTAGACGGGAAGCAGACCCACGAAAAATGCAGCGACGCCATTGCCGATGGACCAGTCAAACCACATGCCCCAGCCGCCGATCAGATCAGCGATCACGTTGCCGACACCTGCTGCGACGAGTGCAGGAAGAGGTCCGAAGAAGGCACCTACAACGACAGGAATGATCATCGCGGTCGTAAGGTTGGTATTGGTAGTGACAGGAATTCCACCATAGCACATCAGAACGCCGAACAGAGCGGCACCGATTGCTACGGCAACGATGGTCTTGGTGTTCCATACGCCAAGAAGTTTCTGGCCAAGGCTTTTTTCTGCCATGATATTGACCCTCCTAGATAAAAAGTGTTTTCCGATCTGTATTTATTCGGAAACAGATACTATCATTGTATCATTGAGACGCATCTGTTGCAAGGAAAACTTGCGGTTCCTGAATAAATAAGATATAATGATTCTGTTAATTTGTCCAACGATAAGGAGGGCTTATGTTTTACTGTCCGAACTGTGGCGGCAAAATGATATTTGATATCCCTTCCCAGAAGATGAAGTGTGTCTACTGTGGATCGCAGATGCCGCCGGAAAACTATGATATTAAGAATGAAGTCGATCCGTCCAAGTATGAGACGAACGTGTACGTCTGCAAAAACTGCGGCGCGGAACTGACCAGCCCGGACGAGCAGATGGTCAGTTTCTGTTCATACTGCGGATCGGAAGCGGTGCTGGCGGGAAAGATCGAGTCCGAAAACCGGCCGAAAGAGATCATTCCTTTCCGCATTGCGAAAAAACGCTGTCAGGAACTGTATAAACAAAAAGTCGGCAAAGCCTTGTTCCTGCCTAAGGAAATGAAGGATGAGCAGTTTCTGGAACAGTTTCGCGGCATTTATATTCCGTATTGGTCAGTCGGTGTGGATTTTCCGCAGTTTGCCCAGCAGATGGCTTATTCGGAAACATCCCTGGGCGGAAGCAAATATCAGCATAATACATATCTGCTGAACCTAAGGGCTGAGAGCCAGGGACGGTATCTGAGAGACGGATCTTCTTCACTGGATGACTCCATCGCAGATGCCATCGGTGATTTCTCCGAGAATACAACTTCCTTTAAAGCTGCATATCTGGCTGGTTTCTATGCTGACCGGGCGGACGTAATGCCCGAAAAATACGTAGAAGATGTACAGGCTGAAGCCAAAGATCATGCTGCCAAGGCGATCACTTCTGAACTGAGTCGGCGCAGCATGCACTATACGACGCCTTCGCTCAACGCAGGTCCCCTTCGCAAGGCTGGCATCAATCCGGATCAGATCCGGACAACTAGCCTGGAAGAGACCTTCCAGCCTGTCTGCAAAGATTATTACAGCAAACTGCTGCCGGTATGGTTCCTGACCTGGCGAAAGAAAGACCGTGTTTCCTATGTCGTCATGAACGGCGAGACAGGGTCCATGTATACGGAACTGCCGGTGCAAAAATCCAGTTACCTGATTACAGCCGGTATCATTGCTGTAGTGATCTTCGCCCTCCTGTCACTGTTTCTGACAGCTCTGCCTACGTCAACACTTGGCATCACAGCGATCCTCGCACTGATCAGTCTGACGGTACTGACGAGCGAACTTCGGAAACTGATGGAGAAGGAACTGCATCTGAACGACATTGGCTCGAAAGAGTATGACGCAGCAAATGAGAACCTGAAAAAGAAGAAAAAAACTAAATACAAGGCAGCCAAAGGAGCTGGTGTGGGAATTGGGACCTCATTACTCTTCATTTTCGCTTACATAGGTATTCGTTTTGTGTTTGAAATGATTTCCGAGGGCGCCTCGATCGGTGATCAGTATACTTTCCTGACGATCAGCGCTTTTATCTGCGGTATTCTTGGTGTGATTCAGATGATCCGGGGTATCAGCAAAGCTTCTCATCTTAAGGAAAAGAGTATGGTGTTTTGGCCGATCCTGAACGGTCTGGCAATTATGATCACTTTCCTTATCGCTGTCATTCGGCCGGTGAGTGACTGGTGGTACTATGGCGGTGCAGTTGTCTGTATGATCGGAACGCTGCTTCCGGCACTCGAACTGATCGATGTCTATAACCTGATGGCAACAAGACCCTTGCCTTCATTCTTCGGGCGGGAAGGAGCGAATCATGCGCTCAAGGATTAAATATGTTTTATGTATCCTGCTCGTCCTGCTGATCGTATCCCCGCTGAATGCACGGGCAGAAAAAAGTGCATTCTATACGAATCCGGATACAGGTTACAGCACCTATATCATTGACGATGCAGATCTGCTGACGACGGAAGAGGAAAGCAAACTGGCGACGGACATGAAGCCGATTACCGAATACGGTAATGTCATGTTTCTTTCAACAAACTACAACAATCAAGGCTCAGCCAGAGATTATGCGAAAAGTTATTATGAGCAGTATTTCGGCAGCAAGTCCGGTACGATCTTTCTGGTCGATATGGATACCCGCAATATCTGGATCTACAGCAAAGGCAGAATCTACCGAACGGTAACAAACGCCTATGGAAATACGATCACCGATAATGTATACACCTATGCGAGCAAGGGTGACTATTATTCCTGTGCATCAAAGGCCTTTGAACAGGAGCTGAAGATCCTCGAAGGCGGACGTATAGCGCAGCCGATGAAATATATTTGCAACGCGCTGATTGCAATGGTAAGTGCAGCTCTGATCACCTTCTTTGTGATGGAGAGCCAGCGAAGAACCAAAAACTTAAGACGGAGCAAAGCAAAAGCGGCTGTCAGTGTGCAGCTTCTCGGACGCCAGCTCCTGGAAAGCCATGTTTATACACAAAGCTCCGGAAGTTCCGGCGGCGGTGGTGGCTTCTCCGGCGGAGGCGGCGGAGGAGGAGGCGGCGGTGGCGGAGGCGGTGGCGGCGGCCACAGCTTCTAAACCCTGCTTTGAAATCTGCAAGTAAAGAGGTTATCATTTCATGAGTGATGAAATCAAGTTAGTTGAAGTAAAGACCAAAGCACAGCGCAGAGTTTTTGTCGATTATCCCAACAAATTATACAGGGACGATCCTCACTTTGTTCCTGCTTTTTACGGGGACGATATGGCAGACTGGGATCCGAAGAAGAATCCGGCATTTGCTTATTGCGAAGCCAGAGCCTGGCTGGCCTACCGGGACGGAAAGGTTGTGGGAAGAATCGGAGCGATCCTGTCTCATCGTGCAAATGAAAAGTGGGGGACCAAACGCATGCGCTTCTCCCAGGTGGATTTCATTGATGATCCGGCTGTTTCCGATGCGCTTTTTCAGAAGGTCGAGGAATGGGCGAAAGAGAAAGGAATGGAAGAGGTCCATGGACCGCTGGGATTCTGCGATATGGATCGTGAAGGCATGCTGGTGGAGGGTTTTGACAAACGCAGCATGTTTATCACTTACTATAATCATCCCTATTACATTCAACATATGGAACGGCTCGGCTATGCAAAGGATGCCGACTGGGTAGAGTATCTGCTGCCGATCCCGGCGGTGGATGATCCAAAGATGCTCAGGATCAAGCGGATATCTGATCATATTCTGCAAAAGGGCAAATATCATGAAGTGAAGGTAAAAAACCGCATGGCCTATAAGCCCTGGATCAAGCAGGCATTTGAACTGGTGAACCGGGCATATGGTGACCTCTATGGAACCGTGGATCTGGGGAAGGACCAGATAGAGAAATATGCCAATAAGTTTATTCCGCTGATCGAACCGGAGTTTTGCTGTCTGGTGGCCGATGAGCAGAACAAACTCGTCGCATTTGGCGTCATGGGCATGTCTATGGCAGAAGCAATGCGAAAAAGCCGCGGCCGTCTGTTCCCGACAGGATGGATTCATGTGTTGAAATCCCTGAAGAAAAATGATGCCGTCGATATGTTCCTGATCGCTGTTGATCCTGCGCTGCAGGGTGTTGGTCTGAACTCCATTATTATGACGCATCTGTGGGAAGGATCTGTCAAGCGAGGAATCATTAATGCAGAGACAGGTCCCATGCTGGAGATGAATGAGAAAATCCTTTCTCAATGGAGAGCGCTGACTGTGATTCCACATAAAAGACGCCGTTGCTTCGTGAAGAAGATCGGTTAAGGAGAAAAGAGATCTATGATGGATCGAAAAGAAATGATCGAGATCCTCCGGATGCCGGAGGATCTTTTCCGAAATGAAGTCATGCCGGTTGCAAGAGCGGCATATAAGGAAGCAGATAATACACTTTATGGGACAGCCATGCTTGGATACTCCAATATATGCCGCAGTCAGTGTCTGTACTGCGGTATGAGGGCTGGGTCAAAGATTCCGCGGTTTCGTCTATCGGAAGAAGATGTCATTGCCAGTGCGAAGCTGGCCAAAGAAAGTGGGTTTTCCAGGATCTTTCTGATTTCCGGGGAGGATCCCGGATACGGATATGAGCATCTGCTTCGAATCGTTGACGGCATTCATACGTTGGGCATGAAGGAGATCATGCTGGCCTGCGGCGAGTTTTCCAGAACCCAGTACCAGGAACTGAAGGCAGCCGGAGCAACAGAATATGTTATCAAATATGAAATGGCGCAGAAGGATGTTTTCGATCGTTTGAATCCTTCCACAAACTTTGAAAAGCGGATGGAAGCGATCGAAAATGTGAAAGAAAGCGGATTAAAGCTGGCTTCCGGCAACATCGTTGACTACCCGGGGCAAACAGAAGAGATGATTCTGGAAGATATCGAACTGATGGCGAAACTGGGTATTTCCTGGGCACCGGTCGTTCCCTATATGCCGGCTAAGGGGACGCCTCTCGCAGAGGGAGCAAAACCTGGAGAGCGGCTGAAAATCCTGAAAGAGATAGCGATTCTTCGCCTGATGATGCCTAAGATCAGGATCACCGCACAGCAGCCGGGAGATGATCTTTCCGAGGGACTGGCAACTGAACAGGGAAATCTGGATGCACTGATGGCCGGCGGCAATATTCTCTTTTGTGATCTTTTGCCGGCAGCAAAGATGAAGGATTTCCATGTAGTGGATTTCAGGGATCTCAAGGGAGTTGATCATTTCCAAAAGATGGCGGATATAAGCGGAATGAAGCTCAGTCTGTAAAAGTCAGCAATTTTCCTATGTAATTATGAGGAAATTGTAAACTTTTGACGATATTTTATCGTAAGTTGTTGCATCTTTCGGTGATATCGGTTAAAATATATGCAAGATAGAAGTTCAAAGGGAAATACGAACGAGATATCGATATCTGATAAAGGAGGTACGGTTATGAACAAGACTCAGTTTATTAAACAAGTTGCTGAAGCTGCCGAGGTTTCCAATCGTGAAGCTGCAAAAGTGGTGAATGCCGCACTGGATCTGATCATCCAGGGAGTCAAGAAAGATGGTTCGGTAACATTCCCCGGATTCGGAACATTTGAAACCAAAACGGTACCTGCTCGCACGGGAGAATTCCGTGGAAAGAAGTACTCAACAAAAGCACATAAAGCTCCTGCATTCCACGCAGGCGCAAACTTCAAAGAGGAGGTCAAGTGATAAGACCATCTTTGAGGTACTCAAACTGAGCATAGAAGGCCGGCCCTGAAGAGGGGCCGGCTTTTTCATTGGATGTTATCCAAATAAACCCCTGGCTATGCCAGGGGAGGCAGGAGCTTTAGCTTCAAGCATGAAAACCTCCTGTGTTATAATTCAGTGGGTTTGCCAACCACAGAAAAGCACAGGAGGTTTTCATGAAAGACACGAATAGTTTAGCACATACGACATGGAATTGTAAGTACCATCTGGTATTTGCGCCAAAGTTTAGAAGACAGGTGATCTACGGCAAAATAAAAGCCGATGTAGGAAAAATCCTAAGAGAACTGTGCGAGAGAAAGGGAATCCGGATCATAGAAGCGGAATGCTGTCCAGATCACGTTCATATGCTGGTAGAAATACCACCAAAGTATAGCGTATCAGAGATCATGGGATATTTGAAAGGCAAAAGCAGTCTAATGATCTTCGACAGACATGCAAATCTGAAGTACAAATATGGGAACCGGCATTTCTGGTGTCGGGGATACTATGTAGATACGGTCGGGAAAAATGCTAAAAAGATTCAGGAATATATCCGCAATCAACTGGCAGAGGATTGGGCCATGGATCAAATATCGATAGTAGAGTATGTTGACCCGTTTACGGGTGAGCCGTCAAAGAAACAATAAAAACAGCCGCATGTGAGCGGCTG
>JAFOIR010000083.1 GCA_017420625.1 Bacillota bacterium | reverse complement strand
TGAAGGTCATGGGTTTCCAGACAACCGGACTGGCCAGCGAATATTTTGTAGTGGATGCGGCCTGGACGCTGAAGCTGCCGCAGGATATGGATCCCTCTGAAGCAACGCTTCTGGAACCGCTCAGCTGCGGTGTGCATGCTGTAAACCGTTTTGGTGATCCGAAAGGAAAGAAGTTTGTGGTGATGGGTGGCGGAACGATCGGTCATCTGGTAGGACAGGCGCTGAAGGCGATGGGAGCTGCAGGCGTACTGATTTCGGAGATCAGCGAGTGCCGACTGGAAAAGGCCAAAGAGGCTGGTCTTATGACTGCCAATCCACTGGAAAAACCACTCTCTGAAACGATCCTGGAAGTATTTGGGCCTGACGGAGCAGACGGCATTTTTGAATGTATCGGCAACGGGCGGACACTGAATGAGGCTGTCACGATCGCCCGGAAGGGCAGCACAGTCATCGTGATGGGCGTCGTGGCTGATCCTTATCCCATCGATATGGGTCTGGTGCAGGATCATGAGCTGTCTCTGATCGGAACAGCTATGTATCGGAAGGAAGACTGGCTGAAGTCCATCGAGCTTGTCTCTGAAGGAAAGATCAAGCTGGATCATCTGATTACGCAGCATGTAGCGTTTGATGATTATGAAGAAGCCTATCGTCTGATCGAGAAGGAAAGAGATAAGGCGATGAAAGTGATCATCGATATTTCCTGAAAGACTAAGAGGAAAAGGTGTCTGTTATCGTAAAAGTTGGTTCTTTATGACCACTTGACGAACAGCCGGCAATAGAGTAATATTCTAATGTACGATTATGAATTAAGGAGGACAGACATGAAAAAATTTTTTGTGATCTTTCTTTCACTATTACTGGTGCTGACAGGATGTACCGCTCAGCCCAAACCTGAAACAAGCGTTCCCAGTGCAGGTGATAAATTCGGCGGGGAGCAAACGACTGCTCTGGAAAGTTCCAAGCCAGCAGAAGAAAGTTCCAAACCGGCAGAAGAAAGTTCTGAAGTATCCGGCGGGGAATCTTCCGCTCCTGCCCAAACGGGTGCATTCGACGGCCAGTATCTGCTGGAGCAGGTCTTTTCGACTACGGACGGCGTTGAAAGTCAGATTTATTCTTATGCTGAATCCCAGGAACCGATGATCTATGCTGAGATCGCCGGCACTTCCTTTATGATGATCGGCTATGATGGTTCCAAGAATGAGAGTACAATCGATCAGGCAACCGGAAAGGTGGATTTGACGGACGATCACCTGGATGCTACGATTGCTGACGGTATGATGATCATGGTCAGTACCGATAATGGTAATAGGTATGTCTTCCGTCAGATTACCGGGGATGAAGCAGCCAGCGTGAAGACAGATTTTGAAGCTCGTGCGGCCGCTTACGAGGCAGACAATTCTTCCAAGCCAGAAGAATCCTCCAAGCCCGAGGAATCTTCCCAGCCGAGCGGCGGAGAGTCATCTGCATCTACTGCTGTCAACAATGACAATATTCCGGAAATCGACAGCTGGTATGGAACCCGTGCGACGGATGCTCAGGTCACGATCGATAATTTCTATACCTACAAAGATGATTATTCGACCACCTATATCGGTACCATGACGAGCAATCTGGACAAGGCCTATGAGCTTTACTTCTTTGTCTTTGGCTTTGATAAAGATGGAAATCTGATCGATAAGGTTTATGGCTATCGGGATGGAGTCGGAACTGGTGATGATGTAGCGATCTCAGCGAGCTGGTACAACGATCAGCAGCCTGATCACGTAGCTTATGCCGTTTACTATACGGATACCAGCTATGAAGCCTATGCCGAGCAGGTCGAGATCGTGGTATCCTTCCTGTCCGATCAGGTCGTAATGGAAGCCATCAACCACGGCGATAAAGTAGCCAGAAATGTCATGGCCAACGTCGTGTTCTTTAACGATGATGAAGGTTTCAAGTACTATAACTATGCATACTTCGGCTACGACGGACTGGCTCCAGGCGAGACAGATGTTCAGGTAATCTATACCTGGGGCAACGAATATGATTCTCTGACGATCTACACCAGTGCCTATACCAACGGCTCTGCGACTACGGATATGCTGGATCCCGCAGCTACACTGGCAGTAAAAGCCGAGTACGATTATGTAGAATACGGTACCATGTATAAAGCACTGATCGTTGAGAATATATCCACTCAGAATGTGACTGTTCCGGGCACCCTGGTACTTCGGGACGAGAACGGAGTGGCAATTGGCTGCAGCTTTGACACGATCGATGTTCTTGGTCCTGGTGAGACCTCGATCCTTCACTGCGGCACGACACCGGTGGACGGCGGTCCGGCAGTTGCGACCTCATCCTATATGCTCAAACCTTATGTGAATGATTATTATCTGCCGGTTCTGGCAGGCCTGACCGCAACATCTGCTCCGGCGGACAATAATAAGGTTTCGGTATCGATTTCGAACAGTGGTACCTTGGCAGCAAAATATGTGCAGGCATATGTGATCTTCTTTGATGCCGAAGGAAAGGTGCTCGATGTCGAATATACCTATATCGGTGATTCCGACAGTGAGATCAAACCAGGCGCAACTGAAACTGGTCAGGTCTGGGGACCTTCTTCGGGTTATGATCATACAGAAGTATATCTGGTAGGTGAAGGTAAGTCGTAAGATTGTTTTGTGTTATTTTCCGGCAGGATTGTATTACCGCTAACCTCATAAAAGTGATAAAATGTTTAAGGCCAATG
>JAFOIR010000082.1 GCA_017420625.1 Bacillota bacterium | reverse complement strand
GTATGGCTTGGCGTCGGACTTCACAGCGGGTATGGAAGTTCCCAGTGAATGAATGTCAAACGAGGCTCTATCCCGGATGGGACGGGTGACTGGTATCAGAATAAACCTTGTGCGCAATACGAAACGGAAATTGCAAATGATGATAATCTCGTGCTTTTCCTATCTAAGAAATTAAAACGGCAAGACGAAAAATAATCTTACAAATTCCAGCTTGTCGGGATATCGCTACATCAAGATTTTGACAAAAGAAGAAACAGGAGGACGTTGTGAAAAAGGCAATCCGAATACTTTTGATACTGCTCGCACTGATTATCGTCGTATCAGCCGGACTTCTGGTCAGGATGAAGATCTGGACCGACAGGATCCTGAACGATTACTCCTCGATCTATGATGCCGAAAAATACAGAACGCCGGTATGCGCAGAGGGCGTTTCAGTGATAACTCAGGACGTGTCCTGTGGATACGCCTGCATAGAGATGTTTTCCGCCTGGAACGGAGGGAATCTGACGGAAGAGGATCTGTATGCCGAATACGGCAAGGTCGTTACTTCGACCGGAGGCAGGTTCTGTGAGGAGATGAACAAGCGATTCCCGGAATACACCACGACCATTCACAGATACATGACCAACACCGAACTCATCGACGCTGCGTATGAAAACCTGTCAAATGGTATTCCGGTCCCCTTTGAGTGGGCAGCCAAATACGGTGACGTATGGACCCTCCACTATTCTCTGCTGACCGGAATGGATATCCCGAACGAAAGGGTCACTGTAGCAAACCCATATGGATATATGGAGGAAATATCGGTAGACGAGTTCCTGCGGCGCACAAGTTTTGAAGCCTATGAGGGCATGCCGTTCTATATCAAGCTGGCGTTTGCAGCAGGCGTGTTTGAGAAAAACACCATTTTTACCGTCCGATGAACGGGCAAGATGCTGTAATGATACGGAGAACCTAATGAAACATATCATTCCGAACAAATATAGTCGAATGAAAGAAGACCGCAGCGATAAAGGAACACCCATCACGATCGAAAACGGAGTGCTTACGGAGGAAGCACCAAATCGTCTGATGGAGTATGTCCTGACGGACGAATTGGATTGATCCTATCGTCAACAGCTTTGAAAAGAATAAATTATATGGAGGGCCAAATCGTGGAAAACATACTGGAGCTGATGAAATCGCGCCACAGCGTGAGGCAGTACCTGGATAAACCGATCCCGGCAGACATCCGGGAAAAGCTGGACGCATACACCCTGGAATTGAATACAACAGGCGGTCTCCATATTCAGATCCTGTACGATGAACCCGAATGCTTTCGCTCCCGTATGGCCAAATACGGACGCTTCGAAAACTGCGCAAACTATATCGCCCTGGTCGGGCATAAAGCGCCGGATCTGGATGAGCGATGCGGGTATTATGGTGAGCTGCTGGTTCTGAAAGCTCAGGAGCTTGGGTTGAACACATGCTGGGTCGCCCTGACTCACGGGAAAAGTAAAGCGAAGCTTGGAGACGGTGAACGGGAGGTGATCCTCATCTCCCTCGGATACGGGAAAACACAGGGCAGTGAACGAAAGAGCAAGCCGCTTTCCGCGGTCAGCAATATTTCGGAAGACAGCCCCAATTGGTTCAGACGGGGCGTCGAGGCGGCCTTGCTGGCGCCGACGGCGACCAATCAGCAGAAGTTTAGCTTCAGTCTTCAGGATGGCGGCGTGGCTGCTAAGACCGGCCTTATCGGTCCCTGCCTCAAAGTCGATCTGGGCATAGTCAAATGCCATTTTGAACTCGGCGCAGGAAAGGAAAACTTCCGTTGGGCAGAGTAAGCAGGGGAACTGGTGAAGAGCCGGGTTTCATACAGTTTCCTCATTGGACATCGGCTGGAAAACATAGGAAATCGCGAGGTATCATAATAATGAGGTCACTCCTTGTCAAAGACACGACACGTGCGGAGCGGGAGAAGATTGTACATTGAAAGAATTGGCTCAATCGGGATTTGTAAGGTAGAACATGAATAAGAAAAGGACTATATCGGGAGCGATTGCATTTATAACCCTGATGGGGATCGTGAGTCTGTTTTCAGACTTAACCCATGAAGGCGCCAGAAGCATATTGGGCGAATACTTAAACCTTGCGGGCGCATCCGCCGCTGCCATCGGATTCGTATCCGGTATAGGCGAATTATGCGGGTATTCGCTGCGGCTGATTTCCGGATTGATAGCCGATAAGACGAAGAAATACTGGACACTTGTTATCGCGGGCTATGTCATTCAAGTACTGGCAATCCCCGCACTGGCTCTTGTACCGGAACATGGGTGGGTTTGGGCCTGCGGCCTTGTGATTCTGGAGCGGGTCGGAAAAGCAGTTAAGAAGCCTGCCAAAAACACGCTGGTCAGCTTTGCGGCAAGCGAGATCGGAACCGGAAAAGGCTTTGCCTATCAGGAATTTCTGGACCAGCTCGGCGCATTTCTCGGGCCGATACTGCTCTTCGTAACGGCTCTTGTAAAAGGTACGGACGACCTCTTTCAAACATACAGGATCTCCTTTGCGGTACTGCTCGTTCCTGCATTGATTACCATAGCGCTTGTTTTGGCGGCAAAGATTAAGTATCCCGATCCGGAGATGTTTGAAAAGCAGGAAGATAAACCGGAGAACTTTCGGTTTGGGAAGTCATTTGCTCTATTCATGGCGTCCATCTGCTTTTTTGCCTTCGGCTTTGCCGACTTCACCTTGATCACACTTCATGCAGCCAATACGGGAGCGTTTCCAGAATCCACGCTGAGTCTGCTCTATGCAGCAGCAATGGCGGTGGATGCCTTTGCTGCGCTGTTCTTCGGCTGGCTTTTCGATAGAATCGGGCTGAAAGCACTGATCATTTCCACGCTGTGCAGCACCTTCTTCTCCTGTTTTATTTTCATGACCGGAAATGCCCGGATAATCGGAATCGGGATTATCCTGTGGGGAATCGGAATAGGCGCGCAGGAAAGTATTATGAAGGCAGCTGTCAGCGGAATGGTCCCCCGTTCCATGCGAAGTACGGGCTTCGGTATTTTTGAGACAGGCTTCGGTATTGCGTGGTTTCTGGGAAGTTGGCTCCTCGGTGCCCTGTATGATTTGAATCCAATGTATCTTGTTGTCGTATCTGTAGCATCACAGCTTCTGGCAATTGCGTTTTATGCCATGTGCCTTCGCTGCAACAGGATAGAACGCTAAAAATTCC
>JAFOIR010000081.1 GCA_017420625.1 Bacillota bacterium | reverse complement strand
TGTCATTCTGTCAATCACAGCTTTGGGTTTGCTCGTATAAAGGATCCGTTTGATCTCTTCGATAAAAACATCATAAACCTGTTTGGTATAGCGAAGCTTTTTTTCCTCTGCTTTTTCCCGAACCCGACCTACGATATCCGACGCTGTCGTCATTCCCATGTCCGCCAGGATCAGCGATTCTTCCAATTCATCATAAAAGTCGTCTTCGATTTCCCCGTATTTCAGAAACAGTTCGTCTACTACTCCCATCGAACCTTCTCTGGTTTTGCGAAGTCCCCGTTTCAAAGCATCAAACAGCCCCATATACTTCCTCCTGACTGGATGCGTCAAAGTTGACTGAAATACACTTGGACACACCCTTTTCTTCCATTGTTACACCGTACAGCGTATCAGCTGCAACCATCGTCCCTTTCCGGTGTGTGATGACGATAAACTGCGTACTGGAACACATCTGGCGCAGGTACCTTGCAAATCGTTCTACGTTGGCATCGTCCAGTGCTGCTTCGATCTCATCCAGAATACAGAAAGGTGCCGGATTCAGCTGCTGAATAGCGAACAGAAGTGCAATCGCTGTCAGCGCCCTTTCACCGCCTGAAAGCAGTGTCATATTCTGCAATTTCTTTCCCGGAGGCTGTGCGATGATTTCAATTCCTGCTTCCAGGGATTCTTCCGCTTCGGTCAGTCGAAGGATACCTCTTCCTCCCCCGAACATCAACTTGAAGACCTGATCAAAAGATTCTGCAATAGCAGCAAAACCACTCTTGAACTGTTCTTCCATTTTTGTCGTCATCTGACGAATGATATCCGTAAGGTTCTGTTCGGATTTCAGAATATCATCCCGCTGTCCGGAAAGGAACGCACAACGTTCTGTTAAAGAGGTATATTCGGTGATCGCCGCGACATTGACGGGACCAAGTGCCCTGATCTGTTCCTTGAGTCGTGAGATCATCTGACGACGTTTTGTTTTGGACAGTTCAGAAGCTGCCAGCATCTGTTCGTCATCGTTGAACTTCCTCGCAGCCAGTTCCTTTGCTGCTCCATATGTGATCTCATAGTCTTCCCACATACGATCCTGCAGATCTTCCAGTTCTTTTCGAGCTCTCGAGGACTGATTATCCAGACGGACCTGTTCTTTTTCCAGCTGAGAGAAGCTGCGCAGGATCTCTTCGGTTTCCTGAAGTGCTTTTTCCCGTTCATCATCCACTGACTGGAAAACATTCTCCTGATTCCGGATGCTTTCCTGCATTCCTTCAATCAGATTCCTGGTATTCTCCTGTTCTTTCTCCAGATTTTCGACCTTGCTTAATGCTTCCGTCATCGTCTGTTTGGAAAGGTTGGATTCATCGATCAGCGTTTCCGCTTCCTGACTCAGATGATCGATCTCAGTCGCTTCCCACTCTTTCTGCTGGGCTAAAAACTGTTTTTCCTGACGAATCCCTGCCAGACGAATCATAAGTCCCTGTCTGTCTTCCTTTTCGGCTGCGATCTTCTCTTCCAGTTCAGTCAGTGTCTCCTGTTCCTTAGACAGAGCCTCTTGCTTTTCCTTGCGCAATACTTCCGCTTTTTCCAGCCGATCAACACTTTCGGTCAGTGATTTCTGATGCTCTTCACGGACCTTTCCTGCATCTTCATCATCCAGACGCATCTTTTCCAAACGGCTTTCCAGCTCTTCCATCTGACCGCGGTATTTTTCAATCTGTGTCAGGAGGTTGGTCTCTTCGCTTCTTTTCTTCCCCAGTTCCAGATGAATCTGACGAGTCTTTTCTCCGCTGACTCTCAGCGTTTCGGATGCCTCGCGAATCTTCCGGTAGATCTGATCGGCTTCCTGCCGTTTTCCTTTCAGCGTCTGTCTGAGTTCATCCATCTCCGCCTTGCGGCCGAGAATTCCGCTCTTCTGCTGATGATTGCTTCCGCCGGTAATCGATCCGCCGATATTGAAAATATCACCATCCAGCGTCACGACCCGAAGTGCATTTCCATGACGTTTGGAAACGGCTGATGCACTGTCAAAATCTTCACAGACAACCACACCGGAAAGCAGTCTCGAAATGATCTTCTGGTAAATCTGCTTCCCGCCGACCAGTGTATCGGCAAATCCGATCACACCCGGCATCTTCAGAACTTCTGCTTCTCTTTGGTAGGGGTTTCGAGCAGTGACCTGGTCAAGCGGCAGGAAAGTCGCCCTGCCGATCTTCTTCTCTCTGAGATAACTGATCAGGCTTTTGGCACCGGCTGTATTATCCACGATAATATTCTGCAGCCCGGCACCCAGCGCCACATCCATGGCTACCGTATATCTTTTGTCAACTTCAATGATATCCGCAACGGTTCCGTGAATGGCTGCACCAAGCCGTGCTTCCCTGGAGCCTTCCGTGCTGCGTTTCAGCTTCATGAGTGCCTTGACACTTCCACTGAAACCTTCATAATCCTGCTCCAGACCATTTAGCCATCCGATCCTGCCCTGAAGATCTTTGAGCTCAAGCATCAGCGATTCCTGGGATCTCGCCAGTTCATCGCTCTGGTTTTTATTCTTCTGATACTGTTCTTCAGCTGTTTTCTCTTCTTTGAGAAGGTCTTCGATCTCTTTATTTGTCTCTTCGCTCTGAAGGCAAAGGGCATTCATTTCTTGTTGAGCCTGTGCCTTACGTTCTTCCAGATCTTCGATCTCTTCCTGACGATTTCTGAGCTGCTCCTGATCCTGACTGGCTAAGAGCGAAAAACGCTCACGGGAGGACAAGGCAAACTGATATTCCTCTTCCGCCTCACTCAGTTTTTGTGCGGCATCCCGTTCTTTCTGTGACTGCTCCTCCAGCTGTTGATTTACCAGAGAAAACGCCTCTTCCTTTGCTTTCAGGCTGCTTTCCTGCTCGTCAATTGTTTGATCCAAACTGCGGATCTTGGCTTCCTGCTTCTCGAGGGTATTGGTTCTGTCAGCAATTCTTTCCTTCAGATCTGCGATACGAATCTGATAAGAGTCGATATCTTCCTGACAATGACTGATCTGTTCTTTTAAAACTCGCTTGTCGCCTTCGGAAGATTCAAGCGACAGCTTCAGATCACCCAGTTCCTGATTTAAGCGCAGCAGTTTCTTTCGATTTTCGTCCACATCCTGAGCCAGCTGATCTGCCTTTTCTTTTGCCTGTGTCTCTTTCTGACGGGAAGCTTCAAGCTGTTCTTCCAGGTCTTTCAAGGCTTGATCCAGTTTGTCCGACTGAGCCTTGAGCAGTTCATATTCTCCAATAAAGGAAGAAACTTCATAAAGCTTCAGTTCTTCCTTCAGCGATAGATATTCCTTTGCCGTTTCGGACTGTTTGCGGAGCGGTTCGATTCTGGCATTCAATTCATTCAGGATGTCACTGACCCGTTCCAGTTTGGATGCCTCATCGGCAAGCTGTTTCTGTGCCTGATCACGTCTGGTCTTGAACTTGGTGATTCCGGCAGCCTCTTCAAAGATCGCTCTGCGGTCCTGTGGTTTGGAACTTAACAGCTGATCGATCTGTCCCTGGCCGATCAGACTGTAACCTTCTTTGCCGATACCGGTATCCATCAGCATTTCCTGTACGTCTCTTAACCGGCATCTGCCTCCGTTGATGGCATATTCACTCTCTCCGGAGCGAAAGATCCGTCGGCTGATCGCCACTTCCTTATAATCGACTGCCATTTTTCGATCCCGGTTATCCAGTACCAGCGTCACCTCGGCATAGCCAAGAGGTTTGCGTCTTTCTGTTCCCGCAAAGATGACATCTTCCATCTTTGCACCGCGGAGCATTCGCGCACTCTGCTCACCCAGAACCCAGCGGACCGCGTCAGCAATATTGCTTTTTCCGCTTCCGTTCGGTCCGACGATCGCTGTCACGCCTTCTCCGAATTCTACCCGGATCTTTTCGGGAAAAGATTTAAACCCGACGATCTCAACTCTTTTTAGTTCCATAGTGCTCCTGATCTATGCTTTTGCATGGCCGTACAGCAGCCGCAGTGCTTCCTGCGCTGCCGCCTGCTGAGCCTGTTTTTTACTATTGCCAACACCCGTTGTCACGGCTTTCCCATCCAGAAGAAGTTCTACGGTAAATACCCGTTCATGAGGCGGTCCGTCTTCTTTAATCACACGATAGACTGGTGCTTCACCGCCGCCGCCCTGCACTTTCTCCTGCAGGATCGTTTTATAATCCTTTCCGGTTATTGCCGGGTTTTCCTTCAGATGAGCAAAAACCATCCGTCCGATCAGATCTTTTGCTTCCTTCATGCCTCCGTCCAGATAAACAGCACCGATCAGAGCTTCCACCAGATCACAGAGGATCGAAGGTCTTTTCCTACCGCCCGTCTTTTCTTCCCCTGCACTGAGGATAAGAAAACGGTTAAGACCATGCAGCCCTGCGATATAGGAAAGAGATTCCTCACAGACGATCGAGGCTCTTTTTCTGGTCAGTTTTCCTTCATCCCAGTCAAACTGGTGAAACAGCATTTCAGAAGTAACGACCTCCAGTACAGCATCTCCCAGAAACTCCAGCCGCTCATAGTTCTCCACTTCGATGGCTTTCTGTTTCATTTCTTTGCTGTAGGAGGAATGTGTCAGTGCCTGAATCAGAAGTCCGGGGTCCCTGAAATGATAGGCAAGGATCGTCTCCACCTGCCGGATCTTCGTTTCATCCAAAGGCTCTTTCATCTTCTTTACCATTCTTCCAGACTTCTTAAGATATCAGCAACGCTTCGGATATCATCAAAATCTGCCTGTTCGTATTCGATTCCGAATTCGACTTCACAGGCAACCAGAATCTGCATGATCGAGTTCTTATCCAGTTCCAGATCGTCATCCAGAGACGTCTCTTCGGTAATATCTGCGGGATTTATATCCGCTTCTTCTGCAATGATCTCGCTGATGATTTCAAGCGGACTTCTTTCCTGTTCTTTCATCTTATCCTTATCCCTCCTGGGCATGTTTGGCTAACGCCAGTTCTTTTTCGATTTTTTGAATTACATCTGTATCGATAAACTTCAGACACTGTTCAATGGCCGAAGCAAATGCGTCCGCGCGGGAATTGCCGTGTGCTTTGATCACGGCTCCGTTTGTTCCCAGAAGAGGTGTACCGCCTACTGTTCTGGGATCCAGAGAATCTTTCAGTCCCATCAGCGCTGGTTTGATCAGCAGTGCTCCGATCTTGGTCTTCAGTGAACTCATCAGGCTCTTTTTAATCGAACCAAACATGTACTGTGCCAGACCTTCCGAACCTTTCAGAAGGATATTGCCCGCAAATCCTTCCGTCACAATGATCTCGGCTGCATTGCTGAAATACTCTCTTGCCTCGATATTGCCTGTAAATCGGATGGTTTTTTCTTCCTTCAGAAGATCATAGGTTTCTTTAGCCAGCTGATTGCCCTTTCCTTCCTCAACGCCCACATTGAGGAGTGCGACTCTGGGATTTTCTA
>JAFOIR010000080.1 GCA_017420625.1 Bacillota bacterium | reverse complement strand
AAGGAGGGGTTGTTATGACTTTCTTGCTTTTTGCTACGATCATCCTTGCCGTCGTGCTGATGGTCCTGGCAATTTCCAAACTGAAGATGCATCCGTTCATCGTCATGATCGTGATCGCTCTTCTTGTCGGTCTGTTCTGGGGCGTTGTCGATCCGGAATCCGGTCTGACGCCGACAGAGGTTGTTAATCAGGTCAAAAGCGGCTTCGGCAGCATCATGACCAGTATCGGTATCGTTATCCTTTGCGGAACGATCATCGGTACGATCCTGGAGAAAACCGGCGCAGCGCTGACGATGGCCAATTCGATCCTGAAGGTCGTCGGTCAGAAAAACAGTGTCGTAGCCATGGGTGCCATGGGCTATGTCACCGGTATCCCGGTTTTCTGTGATTCCGGTTTCGTCGTACTTTCCCCCATCAGCCGTGCACTGGCTGAGCAGTCCAACGTATCACTGGCTGTGATGGGAACCGCTTTGTCCGGCGGTCTGTACGCGACCCACTGCCTGGTTCCTCCGACTCCCGGTCCCATTGCGATGGCAGGTACCCTGGGTGCGGATCTGGGCCTGACGATCCTGGTAGGTCTGATTGTTTCCATCCCGGCAACCGCTGTTGCGATCCTGTATGCCAAGAAAGTGGCATCCAAGGTCAACATTCCTGCAAACTCCGAGTATACGCTGGAAGAACTGCAGGCTAAGTATGGCAAGCTTCCCGGAGCGCTGCAGAGCTTTGCTCCCATTCTGCTTCCCATCATCCTGATCGGTCTTGCTTCCGTAACGGATTTCCCGTCCAAGCCCTTCGGCACCGGTGCTGCTTATCAGATCATCATGTTCATCGGTAATCCGGTCGTAGCTCTGCTGCTCGGCGTATTCCTTTCCATCTCCCTGATTCCGAAATCAGAGAAGAAGAACACCCTTAAATGGGTCACCCAGGGCGTTACCGATTCCGCCGGTATACTTGCGATCACCTGCGCCGGTTCTTCCTTTGGTGCTATTTTGAAGTGCATGCCGATCGCTGCTTCTGTCGGCGGTCTGGTCAGCACCGGTCTCGGTGTTCTGATTCCGTTCATCATCGCGATGATCCTGAAGCTCGCGATGGGTGCTTCCACAGTTGCGATGATCACCACCGCTTCCATGATGGCACCTCTGATGGAGTCCATGGGTTATACTTCCGCACTTGCGAAGGTCATGGTCGTTCTGGCGATCGGCGCCGGCTCCATGGTTGCTTCTCATGCCAATGACTCCTACTTCTGGGTAGTTTCTCAGTTCTCCGACATGAAGACGGATGAAGCTTATAAGTGCCAGACCGGTATGACAGCTGTGATGGGTATCACCGTTATCATCCTTCTGTTCATCATTTCACTTTTCATCTGATCTTTGCAAATTTGTTCTTTACAGACTCCTCTTGGGCAGAGTATACTTGCCTGAGAGGAGTTCGTTTTTATACTTGCAGAAGAGGGGAGTCTTACTATGAATTTAAAACAAGATGCCGTTCGGCTGATTCAGTCATCTCTGATGGCAGCGCTTCCGGATACCGCAGTAAAGGCAGCGCTTTCCGAAGCGAAGTTTGGAAGTGGAAAACTGGTGCTGGTAGCAGCTGGTAAGGCTGGCTGGCAGATGGCAAGTGCTGCGGTTGCTGCGCTGGACGAAGCCAGAGCCTCCGGTGCCCCGATTCCGAATATCAGCCGCGGCGTAGTCGTAACCAAATACGGTCACAGCCAGGGACAGATCCCGGGACTGACGATCTATGAAGCCGGCCATCCGGTACCGGACGAGAATTCCTACCGTGCGACCCAGGCAGCGATCGACGCAGTTGAAGGCCTGAGCGCAGATGATACCGTGCTTTTCCTCCTTTCGGGCGGCGGCTCAGCTCTGTTTGAAAAACCGCTGATCCCGGCAGAAGACCTTCAGAATCTGACCCAGGAACTCTTAGCCTGCGGTGCAGATATCGTAGAAATGAATACGGTCCGCAAACGCTTCTCTGCAGTCAAAGGCGGACGGTTTGCTGAGACCTGCGCACCGGCAAAGGTCTTTGTCATCGTCCTTTCGGACGTGCTGGGAGACAGACTCGATATGATCGCCTCCGGTCCGGCTTATCCGGATGCGAGCACGGCTGCACAGGCCAGAGCGATCGTAGAGAAATACCATCTCACCATGACACCGCAGATGAAAGCGCTTCTGCAGCTGGAGACGCCCAAGGATCTGGCGAATGTCGAAACACATATCACCGGATCGGTTCGTCAGCTTTGCGAAACGGCGGCTGTCACGGCCAAGGAGCTTGGCTATGTACCGCTGGTGCTGACGGATCAGCTGAACTGTGTCGCACGTGAAGCAGGAACTTTCCTTGGCAATATCGCAAAATACTATGCCGATACCGAGCGTCCGATGGCAGTCATCCTCGGCGGCGAGACTGTCGTTCATCTGACCGGTCACGGCAAGGGCGGCCGCAATCAGGAACTGGCCCTGGCAGCGGCGGAGCAGATCAGCGGACTGAATGCACTGGTCTTCTCGGTAGGCTCTGACGGAACTGACGGACCGACGGATGCAGCCGGCGGTATGGTAGACGGAACGACCTGCCAGGCACTGAAGGAGATGGGCATTTCCATTCCGGCAGTTCTGCAGGACAACGATGCCTACAACGCACTCAAGCAGGTCAATGGTCTGATCATGACCGGTCCTACCGGTACCAACGTGAATGACCTGTCCGTCCTGCTGATCGGAACTAACGCCTGATGTCCCGGATGGGAATGGGGCGCGGCGGATACCTGACGGAAGAAGAACAAAAGAACAAGCCCAAGGTAACAGGTGCGCTTCTCAAACGGGTGTTTTCCTATCTGACACCCTACTGGAAACAGCTCCTGCTCACCTTGGGCTGTATTTTAGTCACATCGATCCTTCGGATCTATCCGTCCGTGCTGACAGGCCGCATCATTGATGAAGGCCTCATCGGCAGAAACCTTCGTTCACTCATCACACTGATCGTGCTCTCGCTTCTTGTCACCATCGGAGCGGAACTGATCGGGATCCTGGAAAGCTACCTGAATTCCTGGATCGCCCAGCATATCACCTTCGATATGCGAAATGCGATGTATAAACATCTTTCCAGGATGAGCCAGCGGTTCTTCACGACCAGCTCTCAGGGCGAGATCATTACCCGGATGACTTCGGACATCGGCGGTGTCCAGTCCGTCATCACCGGGACGTTTACCAGCATTCTTTCGAACAGCATCACGCTCATCGTCGCGGTAGTGGCGATGTTCCGGAAGAATCCGTATCTGGCGCTTCTGGGCATGGTGATCGTCCCGCTCTTTACCATCCCGACGCGAAAAGCCGGCAAGACGCGGTGGAGTCTGACCAGACAGTCGCAGGCGATGAACGATGAGATCAACGGGATCCTGAATGAAACCCTATCCGTCAGCGGCCAGCTGCTGGTCAAACTGTTCGGAAGGGAAGAAGCGGAATACCGGAAATATGAAGCGGTCAACCGGAAAATGGTTGATCTGAACGTCAAGGAAAGTATGGCCGGAAGATGGTTCCGGCTGATTCTGAGCGTACTCACCAGCATCGGCCCGATGCTGCTTTATCTGGTTGGCGGAATCCTGATGATGAAGTATGACCAGAATCTGACGGTTGGTGACATCACTGTGCTGGTCGCTCTTTTATCCCGCATGTACGGACCGGTCAATTCACTTCTGAATATCCAGGTGGAATGGATCCGTTCCATGGCACTTTTTACTCGGATCTTTGAATATTTTGACATGCCGGTGGAGATCGAAAATGATCCGCATCCCGTACTGCCTAAGCGGCGTGCGCTTGGCGAAGTGGATTTCAAGCATGTCAGCTTTGCTT
>JAFOIR010000079.1 GCA_017420625.1 Bacillota bacterium | reverse complement strand
GGTCAAACTGATCCGTTCCAAAGGTGTAGGCGTTTACTTCTGCACCCAGAATCCGAAAGATATTCCGGACTCCGTCCTGGCTCAGCTCGGCAACAAGATCCAGCACGGTCTTCGTGCCTATACGCCGGCTGATCAGCGTGCGGTCAAAGCAGCGGCTGATTCCTTCCGCGCCAATCCGGCTTTCGATACCTACGACACCATTCTGAATCTGGGAACCGGCGAAGCTGTTGTTTCGTTCCTGGATGAAGGCGGTATTCCCACCGTCTGTGAGAAAGCTTACATCCTTCCGCCCGAGAGCCGCTTCGGTTCCATCACGGACGAGGAAAGAGATGCTGCGATCAAGTCAAGCCTTTGCTACAGCAAATATGCCAATGCCGTCGATCCTGATTCTGCCTACGAATTCCTGCAGAGACTCGGCTTAGAGGAACAGGAAGCCAAAGAACAGGCTGAACTGGAGAAACAGGAAGCCAAGGAACAGGCAGCAGCAGAAAAAGAAGCGCAGAAAGCGGCTGAGAAAGAAGCCAGAGAGAAAGAACGCGAAGAGCAGAAAGCGGCCAATGCCCGCAAGCAGGCAGCCAAGTCGGTCGGTTCCACCGTCGTCGGTACGGTCGGCCGTGAAGTCGGCAAGTCGATCTTCGGCAAATTCGGTTCCTTCGGAAAACTTCTGGGCGGCAATCTGGGTGCTTCCCTCGGACGAAATCTTCTGGGAATCCTGTTCAAGAAATAAACTTATTTTGTCCACAAGAAAACCTGTCGGGTTTTTAGCCTGACAGGTTTTTTTCGTTCTGATTTATTGTCTCTAGTACTTATTGTGAACTTTTTCTGCAAAGCACATAACATCTTTGATGGTCAGGATCGTGCCGTCGTCCAGGGTGAGCGAGCCGCTCATCTTTCCGAAGACCTGATGCTGATCCGAGACGATGACTTTGAAATCCAGCTTGGCTGCCCGATCGAGCACCGGCTCAAAGGTCATTTCAAAGCGGTGATCGGATGATGTAAACTGCCATGGTTTCATGATATCGTCCGGCGGAATGACAAACGTGATGTCATCCAGCTTGTGGACCTTGCCTTTATAGAAGATCACGTTCTCCGTTGCAGCCTTTGTATTGCCAAAACCATAGCCGATGTTCCATCCGAGACTCTCCGGGCCATCCGGAGTTTCGATCGTGCAGTTGCCGGAACCCCAGAACCAGGTATTATCATAGGTCCATACACCGCGGCCCCAGTCTAGCGTGCCGTAATCAGTCGCCGGATCAAATTCATAGCGTTTTCCGTCATATTCCATCCAGCCGCTGGCTTTCATGCAGTTGATCTTCTGATTATAGTAGAAGGCATGCTTCTTGTCCCAGGGCGTCGCGATGACCATGGATTCCATGGGCGGCTGCTCGAGGGTGATATCACAGTCAAAAGGTTTGCCGTCACAGAAATTTTCATAATGACAGGTGATCCGCCGCTTGCCGCCGCCTGCTGCGAAACGCATCTGAAGCCGTTTATCTTCATAGACGGTATCGCCGGCGGAACTGTCCTCCGGCAGTTTCAGCTTGCCCATAGGAAAAACGTTCAGCACGGTTTCGGTATGCTCCCACGGCACCACATCTTCGATGTAGGCATCGCCGGTTGCTTCCGCACCGGCGGTGCGGCCTTTCCCAAATCTTAAGAGCGATACGGACTGCAGTCCTACATACCCGTCATCCGAGATCGTGAACGCTCCAGCAAACTTGTCGGAAAGCACCAGATAGTAGTCCCATTCCTTGATGCGAAAAGCCGGTGCCTTGATCATGCTCCGGCGATACTGCTGTACCTGGCTTCTCGACCAGCCGGGTTCTCTTAGTTCTCCTTTGGAGTCCAGCAGCAGCTGATGATTGGTAACTTCATGATTGCGCATCGTTCATCCTCCTTCTCAGTCAAGATCCAGATACGCGCCTTTCATGGGCGATGCAGCCAACTTCGCAAACATTCTGAGCAGTCCCTTAGGATATTTGACCGACTTCGGCTGCCAGTTCTTTTTCCGCTCTTCCAGAACCGCCGCGATTTCCTCCGGCGTTTTTTCTTCACCGGCAATCCCTACGATTTCCAGAATACGTTTTTCCACATCCAGATGGATTAAATCGCCTTCTTCCACCAGTGCGATCGGTCCGCCAGCCTGAGCTTCAGGCGATACGTGTCCGATCACCGGCCCGGTCGAAGCTCCGGAGAAGCGTCCGTCCGTGATGAGTGCGATCGTCCGTCCAAGCTCCTTGTCAGACGAGATCGCTTCGGATGTGTAGAACATCTCCGGCATTCCTGAACCTTTCGGACCTTCGTAGCGGATAAAGACCGCATCACCGGGCTGTACTTTATGATGCAGTACAGCATCGATGCATTCCTCTTCACTGTCGAAGGGACGAGCTCTCAGTACTGCTTTAAACATTTCCTTCGGACAGGCTGTATGCTTGATGACCGCGCCTTCCGGAGCCAGATTGCCCTTGAGCACTGCAATAGATCCATCCGTTCCGATCGGCTCATCATAGGGACGAATAATATCATCCTTTGTCAGATGGAGCCCGCACCGCTCATTGGCTGCATCCAGCCATTTCTGGCAGCGCTCATAGAAACCATTTTCCTTTAGTTCTGCGAGGTTTTCACCTACCGTTTTGCCGGTGATGGTCATCGCATCCAGGTGAAGTACATCCTTGATCTCTTCCATGATCGCAGGGACTCCGCCGGCATAGTAGAAAAATTCAGCCGGCCAGCGTCCCGCCGGACGAAGATCCAATAAATAATGCATACCGCGATGCAGACGGTCAAAAGTATCGCCGTCGATCGAAATGCCCAGTTCATGGGCAATGGCCGGCAGATGCAGCAGGGTATTCGTGGATCCGGAAATCGCCGCATGGACGAGAATGGCATTTTCAAAGCTGTCCATCGTCAGAAGATGCGATGGCCGCATCGCATCTTCTCCGGCGATCTCGACTGCCCGTTTTCCAGCCCGGTAAGCATAGTCCAGAAGATCCGGACTCGTCGCAGGGAGCAGTGCACTTCCCGGCAGCGATAAGCCTAAGGCTTCTGCCATGATCTGCATAGTCGAAGCCGTACCGATGAATGAACAGGCACCGCAGCTCGGACAAGCGTTGTGCTTTGCCCAGTTCAGTCTGTCCTGATCGATCTCCCCGCGCTCATATTTGGCTGAATACATACCCAGCTGTTCCAGCGTCAGCAGTTCCGGTCCCGCTGCCATCGTACCGCCTGTCACCACAACAGACGGAATATCTACCCGGCAAAGACCCATCAGGTTGCCCGGCATTCCCTTGTCGCAGCTTGCCATGTAAACACCCGCATCAAAAGGCGTCGCGAGCGCCTGAAATTCGATCGCATCCGCAATGATTTCGCGGCTGGCCAGTGAATAGTTGATACCATCCGTTCCCTGGCTCTCACCGTCACACATATCGGTGCAAAAATACCGAGCACCATGTCCGCCGGCTTCTGCAATTCCCCGTCTGGCCTCTTCCACCAGTTTATCCAGATGTCCGGAACCAGGATGGCTGTCGCCAAACGTACTTTCAATAAAAATCTGAGGCTTTCCCAGATCTTCTACTTTCCATCCGGTACCGATCCGGAGCGGATCCAGCTCCGGCGCCAGTTCTCTCATTTTCTGACTGGTCAGCATATCGATATCTCCTTTTTCATGATGTATAAAATCTCTTTTGGTTCCCGTTCGATCTTATGGTTATTGTACTCCAAATGCAGAATGTTGTGAAGAGACAATTCTCTCTAAAACAGGGAAATAACATGTTAACTGGGGGTGGCTTCGGACATTACAATGAAAACCAGTAGAAGATGCAATTTTGCAAAAAAGCAAGAAAGGAATTTCCCTCATGAATAATTTCGAATTCTATTCCCTCACTTGTTTTGTCTTTGGAAAAGATACCGAATCGAAAGCCGGCAGTCTCATCAGGCGCTTCGGAGGAAGCAAAGTCCTGATCCATTACGGCGGCGGAAGCGTCATCGACTCCGCCAAAGCGATCGCAGCAGGGACAGTTTATGAAGGCGATTTCTGGGATTTCTACAGCGGAAAACTCATTGAAAAAGCACTGCCTGTGGGTACCGTGAGTATTCCGGACTCTGGTGTCACAGAGCCCGGAATACTCAAAAATCTATCAGATGATGCTTTGACAGTGGCAAAATATTATCAGTCAAATATTAACCAAATATTATTAAGACAGTATTTGACATCCTCGGTTTTTGTAGTATAATACAGATAGAAGGCATACCGTGAACAGCAAACGGTTAACTCCCTTCTATTTGGTCATTGAATAATCGCCGACTTGTGAAGAGGATGCGGCGATTATTTTTTTGTCCTCATTACGAGTATAAGAACTTCGACGATCAATTCGGTTATAGCCATAATGATCATCAGAAGTTCATAATCACTCATTCGCCTCAGCTCCTCTCATTTTCATGTAATTCGCCTCGGCTCTGAAGACAACCCCGTCATCTCTTTCGGGGCTAACCGCCTACCGTTTTCACGATATGCCTTCTGTACATCAAGTATACTTTGTTTTTATCGTATAGTCAACATTTAATTATTTGTTATATATTCAATCTATCAGATGATGATTTGACATCTTCGCTTTTTGCAGTATAATACAAGTAGAAGGCATACCGTGGACAGCAAACGGTTAACTCCCTTCTATTGATTCGTCGAATAATCGCCGACTAATGAAGAGTGTGCGGCGATTATTTTTTTGTCCTCACGAATAACCGCCTACCGTTTTCACGATATGCCTTCTTAATCAGTTTATCGTGACTTATAATCCCTTTTCGAGCTTCAAATCAATGGGAAAAGGGATTGTTATTTTCATATAATGATTTTTGATTCCTTTTTCCAATCAGAAATCAGAAAATATGGGATTAAAAGTCCGTATATAAAAAATGAAAACCCTTCGCGGCCATGGAAATAGATTCAATAGCCAAAGCTGTGGGTATGCGTCCTATTCATTCTGTCACAAAGAAAAGACCTTGATGACTGTTGATTCGCAGTGTGTTTTGCCTACAGTTCAAGGTCTTTCATTGTTTTTTACGAGGTTATTTTGTAACAATCCTTTTGTTTTTCAGGCTTCTTATTCGTCCTCTTCCTGCATCAGGGAATCGTAGTAAGCAGTTACCTTGTCGAATTCCTCGTCGTCTTCGATCTCGGAAAGCTCGATGTCATCACCGTCCTCGGTGTATTCATAGAGGTATTCATCCTCGCCGAGCGTATCGTCCGCTTCGATCTCGGAAAGCACCATGTACTTTTTGCCCTCGAACTCAAATTCGTCAAGGATCGCATATTCGTCTTCTCCGCCCTCATCGTTCGGAATGAAGATGGTATCGACTTCAAAGTTCAGCTGTTCATCGCTCATGGTAGTGATCTCCTTTTTCAGTATAATCTTTATAGCGGCCGTGTGATCTCGGCCAGGAACGCCTTATGCTCTTCATCAAGCAGCGGCGAAACCTTCTCATAAACATCGCGGTGGTACGCGTCTACCCACGCGATCTCCTCGGGTGAAAGCATCTCTTTTACGATAGCCTCCCGCTCGTACGGGCAGTAGGTAATCGCTTCCAGTTTGTAGAACTTGCCCCATTCGTTCTCGGTATGCGGCATCACCATCACCAGATTCTCGATCCGTACGCCGAACTTGCCGGTGGGATAAAATCCCGGCTCATCCGAGATGATCATGCCCGGAACAAGCTTGATCTTGTTCAGGCCATAGGAAATATTCTGCGGTCCTTCATGCACGGAAAGCACGAATCCCACGCCGTGACCGGTGCCGTGCTTATAGTCAAGCCCTTTATCCCAAAGCGGCTTTCTGGCCAGCACATCCAGGTTCGTCCCGGTGATGCCTTCCTTGAAGATCGCGTGGCCAAGCTGCAGATGTCCCTTGAGCACCAGCGTATAAGCCTGCTTCATTTCATCCGTCAGCGGTCCGCAGGCGATCGTACGGGTAATATCGGTGGTTCCTTCCATAAACTGTGCGCCGGAATCCACCAGCAGGAATCCCTCGGGTTTGACGACTGCGCAGTCCGGCCGCTCGGGTTTGTAATGCACGATGGCACCGTTCGGTCCATAGCCGGCGATCGACTC
>JAFOIR010000078.1 GCA_017420625.1 Bacillota bacterium | reverse complement strand
GCCGGAAAGAAAGGATGCAAAGGAGTGCATAGTCATCGCCGGGACAGGAATTTCGGGCAGATTTCTCCACTTTCTCATCCTGGCTCGCACACAGTGACAGGATCATCTCCCGATCTGCAATGGCAGCGCCGATCGCCGTTTGGATAGTACCATAGGTTTTTGTCCAGTAGGCCCGGCACCATTCTCCGAAATAATTGATGGAAACTAGGTCATCATAGGCTATGGCAAGATGGACTTCTTTGCGGATCGGCTCACGAAGAAGAATGCGGCTGTTCTCCGCATCGAAGGACAGAACAGCATCACTGCCGGCTGAAGCCAGATAGGCATAACCGAAATCAACGGTATGGTTGTCACCGCTGTATCCGAGCGGCTTTTGAAATGCCCGTCCCATTACGGCATAGTGATAGGCGGCAGTGGAGACAGTTTCATGACTCACCGGGTGAACCAGCGGTTTTTCCGGAACAAAACCACTGTGACCGATGATCAGGGAATTGTCCGTAGAAACAACGCTTCGCCCGATCTGAAATTCAATGACGATTTCATCTTCGACTTCCTCCTCGCCAAGCAGACTGCAGTCAACATAGGAGACCGGTCTTGAAAGAAGGACGAGGTCAGAGGGGATCAGCGGAGAGGTAAAGCGAACAGACAACTGACGCCTCCCGAGGGTGAAGACATATTCGGTGGAGAGCGCCGTCACGTTGATGGAGGATACGGGCAGAACAGGAAGTCCTTTGGAATCCCCGAGAAAAGCATAGGTTTTTCCTCCGATATGGACTCGTCCGCGCAGTGCCTGTGGAAGACCGGACCAGTGAATGGGATCTTTGTCAGCCGGATGATCAGAACCTGACCAAATGGAAAAATAAGGATCATGAGTAATCAGCGGAATCGCTGCCGCACGCTTCAGCAACATGAAGGGTTTCCTCCTTTTTCGCGCATTTGTTTCTTCCACTATATTCGTTTTAAGATCGGATTGCAACCCTTTCTTTTCGGTGAACTCTATGTTACAATGAACCTGCCGAATTCAGGAAAGGACAGATTGCCATGAAGATTTTGTTTATTCGTCACGGAGACCCGGATTATAAAAACGATTCGCTGACTGAAACAGGATGGGCAGAGGCAGAAGCATTGGCCAAATATATGGCTGGCGACGGCGGAATAGGATATGAGATCGATCAATTCTTCTGTTCACCGCTCGGACGGGCACGCGATACCGCATCGCTGACGCTTCGGGCTTTATCCAGGAAGGCAGAGATCATAGATATCTTCCGGGAATTTGATGAGCGGATCATTGAACCAAGAGAAGGACGGACCACGATCTGCTGGGACTTTTATCCGGCAGACTGGACGAAGGAAGAAAACGCCTATGATGTTCGGACCTGGCTGGATGTTCCTTTGATCCGCCAGTTTCCGAATATCGAAGCCTATTATCATAAAGTCATGAATCAGTTTGACGCGCTGCTGGAAGAAAATGGATATGTGAGAGAAGGGAATTTCTACCGGGCGGTGAAGCCGAATCACAAGGTCATTGCGATCTTCTGTCATTTTGGGGTGACCTGTATGATCCTTTCTCATTTGCTGAATATTTCACCCTATCTGCTGCTTCACGGGATGTTTATTCCTCCGACCGGCCTGACATTAGTGCAGTGCGAGGAGAGGGATCCGGGTATTGCCTATTTCCGTTCGCTTTTTATGGGGGCAACGCCTCATCTGGCACTCGATCATCAGCCGATCTCTGCCTCAGGTATGTATCAGGAATCCAGAGAGGATTCTTTCAGAAGGATCGGCGTCATGTATTCTCTGAAGGAAGTGGCACCGGAAGGAAGGCCGGATGAGAAGATCCGGCTCAGCGACTGATATCAGGAATGATACCAATTAGTGATTGCATTTTGGCACAAATTTCGCTATAGTATATTTATTAAGACAAGATCAGAGAAGAGAGGTATAAAAACATGTTTTGTGGGCATTGCGGCAGACAGATTCCGGATGACAGTATTTTTTGTCCTCTTTGCGGAGCAAGTCTGACAAATCAGGCACCTGTAAAGAAAGATTTTTCACAGGAGACACTCAGCCGGTACGGCCAGCCTAGTTATCAGGAGCCTCAGGCACCGGCGCAAAATCCCGGCCAGGCACCTGCCTTCCAGGGGGGAGCCGGACAGGGACAATGGCAGGGAGGCTATGGAGCACCGACTCAGCCTCAGATGCCGCAGGATCCGTATCAGACCGGACAATGGCAGACTGGTCAGATGCCTCAGGGACAGCCTGTCCAAGGGCAACCTGCCCAAGGACAAACTGCCCAGGGACAGTGGCAAACTGGACAATTCCAGACCGGACAATGGCAGGATACTTCCCAGCTTCCGCCTTTTCAGCAGTATCAGGAGCCCGGTAAACCCAAAAAGCAGAAGAAAGCTTCTTCCGGCGGCAAGAAAAAAGGCCTGCTGATCGGTGGGATCTGCGGCGGTGTGGTTCTGGTGCTTGCACTGGTCGCTGTTTTCTTCTGGAGTCAGGTCAGCAATTTCTTCGTGAGAACTTTCTCATCTCCGGAAAAATATTATCAGTTTGTTGAAAGCCGCAACATCGATGATGTTGCCGGTACGGCCAGCGGTGCTTATGATCAGGTCATTCTGAAAAGCATTGATACACAGAATAACCGGGTTGAGTTCAACGTGACCATTAAGCCCGAAGAACCGCTGCTGGATCTGCTGAATGCAGCAGGCGGCCGGATCGATTTCGACTGGCTGGAAGAAGTGAAGATTTCCGGTGTCTCCAATTTCTCCGATGGTATGGGCAGTACAACGGAAACAGCCTATCTGAACGATGATGAGCTGATCAATCTGAATGCAGTACTCGATACCAAGAAGAATCTGTATTATCTCCAGGTTCCTGAATTTTCCGAAGATTGGATCAAATTTGATCCGTATTCGTTGATGTCAGGCGGATCTGTGCCGATGTACCAGGCGTCACAGATCTACAGCGTGACAAATATCTATTCTCAGCTGCCGAATATGCTCCCCGATGCTGAGATCACCAATCGTCTGATTGCACGCTACGG
>JAFOIR010000077.1 GCA_017420625.1 Bacillota bacterium | reverse complement strand
GTTTCCGGTACCCTGAAAGAGATCAAAGCCGGTTCCTTCACAGTGGAAGATACGATCGGAACCGTTGAAACAGCAAACGGCGATGTGCCCGTCAGGCTGATGCAGACCTGGCCGGTCCGTAAAGGCCGTCCCTACGTCCGCAAGCTGGCGCCTGAGATGCCGCTGGTCACCGGTCAGCGTGTTATCGATACCTTCTTCCCTATCGCCAAAGGCGGTGTGGCGGCCGTTCCCGGACCTTTCGGTTCCGGCAAGACCGTTATCCAGCACCAGCTCGCCAAGTGGGCGGAAGCAGATATCGTCGTATACATCGGCTGCGGCGAACGCGGCAACGAGATGACCGACGTTCTGAACGAGTTCCCCGAGCTGAAGGACCCCAAGTCAGGCGAATCCCTGATGAACCGTACCATCCTGATCGCCAACACTTCCGACATGCCGGTTGCGGCGCGTGAAGCGTCCATCTATACCGGTATCACCATTGCGGAATACTTCCGTGACATGGGTTACTCCGTCGCCCTGATGGCTGACTCCACTTCCCGTTGGGCAGAGGCTCTTCGTGAAATGTCCGGCCGTCTGGAAGAGATGCCCGGTGAGGAAGGTTATCCTGCTTACCTTGGTTCCCGACTGGCGCAGTTCTACGAGCGTGCCGGCCGCGTGATCTCTCTCGGCCAGGACGGCCGTGAGGGTCAGCTTTCCGTTATCGGCGCTGTTTCTCCTCCCGGCGGTGACATCTCCGAGCCTGTTTCCCAGGCAACCCTTCGTATCGTCAAGGTATTCTGGGGTCTGGATGCTGACCTGGCTTACCAGCGTCACTTCCCGGCCATCAACTGGCTGACCTCCTACTCTCTGTACCTGGACAGCATGGAGAACTGGTTCGGCAAGAACGTTAAGGAAGACTGGATGAGCACCCGTCAGCACCTGATGACTCTGCTTCAGGAAGAAGCCTCCCTGAACGAGATCGTCAAGATGGTCGGTATGGATGCCCTCTCTCCGCAGGATCGTCTGAGAATGGAAGCAGCCCGCTCTATCCGTGAGGACTTCCTGCATCAGAACTCCTTCGATGAAGTTGATACCTATACTTCTCTTAATAAACAGTACTATCTGATGAAACTCGTCTACGCGTTCTATGATGAGAGCACCAAAGCCCTCCAGGCCGGTGCCAGCATCAATGATCTGGTCGCTATGGCCTGCCGCGAAAAGATCGGACGTTTCAAATATACGCTTGAAAAGGATATCGACGCCCAGTACGCGCTCGTCTCCCACGAGATCGTGGAAGAAGCCGCCAGTTTAGTCGGAAAGGAGGACCTGTAAGTCATGGCAAAAGAATACCGTACCATTCAGGAAGTTACCGGCCCGCTGATGCTGGTCAAGGGAGTCGAAAATGTCACTTATAACGAACTGGGTGAGATCGAGCTGAAGAGCGGCGAGACCCGCCGCTGCAAGGTACTGGAGATCGACGGACCGAACGCACTGGTTCAGCTGTTCGAATCCTCTACCGGTATCAGCCTTGAATCCAGCAAAGTCCGTTTCCTCGGCCGCTCCATGGAGCTGGGTGTATCTCCGGATATGCTGGGCCGTGTCTTCGACGGTCTGGGCCGTACGATCGACGGCGGTCCCGACATTCTGCCCGAAAAACGTCTGGATATCAACGGTCTGCCCATGAACCCGGCTGCCCGTGAATATCCTTCCGAATTCATTCAGACCGGTATCTCCGCGATCGATGGTCTGAATACCCTGGTCCGCGGTCAGAAACTGCCTATCTTCTCTGCATCCGGTCTTCCGCATGCACAGCTGGCTGCTCAGATCGCCCGTCAGGCCAAGGTGCGCGGCACCTCTGATCCTTTCGCTGTTGTCTTCGCCGCCATGGGTATCACCTTCGAGGAAGCCAACTTCTTCCAGGAGTCCTTCCGTGAGACCGGTGCTATCGACCGCAGCGTTCTGTTCCTGAACCTGGCGAATGACCCGGCTGTCGAGCGTATTTCTACCCCTCGTATGGCACTGACTGCCGCCGAATATCTGGCCTTCGAGAAAGGCATGCACGTTCTGGTCATCCTGACCGATATCACGAACTATGCCGACTCTCTGCGTGAGGTTTCCGCCGCTCGTAAAGAGGTTCCCGGACGCCGCGGCTATCCCGGCTACATGTACACTGACCTTGCGACGATGTACGAGCGTGCCGGCCGTCAGAAAGGCAAGAACGGTTCCATCACGCTGATCCCGATCCTGTCTATGCCTGAAGATGACAAGACCCATCCCATCCCTGACCTGACCGGTTATATCACCGAAGGTCAGATCATCCTTTCCCGTGAACTGTACCGGAAAGGCATTATGCCGCCGGTAGATGTTCTGCCTTCTCTTTCCCGTCTGAAAGATAAAGGTATCGGTAAAGGCCGTACCCGTGAAGACCATGCGGCTACCATGAACCAGCTCTTCGCAGCTTATGCCCGTGGTAAGGAGGCTAAAGAACTGATGGTCATCCTCGGTGAAGCCGCTCTGACGGAAACCGACCTGATCTACGCGAAGTTCTCGGATGCCTTCGAGCAGAAATATGTCTCTCAGGGCTACCGTACCGACCGCAGCATCGAGGAAACGCTGGAGATCGGCTGGGAGCTGCTTCGCATTCTTCCGCGTTCCGAGCTCAAACGTATCAGCGATGCACTGCTGGATAAATACTATCAGCCAACCGAGGCAAAAGAGGAATAAACCATGGCATCGACACAGGTAAACCCGACCCGAATGGAGCTGACCCGGCTGAAGAAAAAGCTTGGGACAGCGATCAAAGGGCATCGTCTTCTGAAGGATAAGCGGGACGAGCTGATGCGGGAATTTCTGGATATGGTGCGTGTGAACATGGAACTGCGCGAAAAAGTGGAAAAAGAGATCAAAGCAGCCGATCTGAACTTTGTTCTCGCCAAATCCACCATGTCGGAAGAAACCCTGCAGGATGCGCTGATGGCCCCGAAGCAGGAAGTTCAGCTGAGCGTCGACAAGCGCAACGTCATGAGCGTCGATATTCCAGTCTTCGACTATACGACCAGAACCGCCGATGCCAATGACATCTACTCCTACGGCTTTGCCTTCACTTCCGCCGATCTGGATGATGCAGTAGGCTCTCTCGCTGCTGTCTTCCCTGATATGCTGAAGCTGGCTGAAGTCGAGAAATCCTGCCAGCTGATGGCCGCCGAAATCGAAAAGACCCGTCGCCGCGTCAACGCGCTGGAACACGTCATCATCCCGGAAACCCAGCAGGGAATCCGCTACATTACCATGAAGCTGGATGAAAACGAACGTTCCACTCAGGTCCGACTGATGAAAGTCAAGGACATGATGCTGAAAGAAGCCGGCTACGGTAAAGACAAAGACTAATCTTCATTTCCTGGCAAATCTTGCCCTTCCGGGACCCTCCGCCCTTTGAGGCCCACCCGGGAGCAAGATCCATTCACATTTCAAACCAATCTTGCCCCTCGGGTTTTCCTCAGGGGCAAGATTTCTTTCAAAATATATGTTTTCTTGCCTGTTGGGAGGCCTCTATGAAACCACTTGCCCTTGATGCTCTGAAAGACTATACCTTTCTCTCCCGTCCGACCTTCTCGCCCAGCGGGAAGACAGCTGTCTTCGTCGCCAAGAAAGCCAACATGAAAGACAACGGCTATGATTCCTGTCTGTACATGGTGCGTTTCCCGGAAACCAGCAATGCCGCGGGCAAAACTGCCACAGCAGCTTCATCTGCTGTTCCGACCGTCCGCCAGCTGACCTCTCTCGGCAAAGAGAGCAGCTTTTTGTTTGATGATGAAAATACACTGCTTCTGCCCCTTAACCGCCGCAAGGAGGATGAACCGGAAAAGCATCATTTCAAAACGGTCTATTACCGCCTGCCGCTGGACGGCGGCGAGGCAGTGCCTGCTTTTGAAGTACCCTACGATGTTGGCTCCATCAAGAAAGTCCGTGACGGTCTCTATGCCTTTGACAGTGAGATCGATCTGAACCGACCGGATCCGGATGACGAAAAGAACAAGGATCTGTTGGACGACTACGAAGACTATCATGTACTGGAGGAGATTCCCTACTGGACGGACAACGGCGGATTCATCTCCCGCTTCCGCAGCCACCTTTTCCTCTATGATGAAAAGAAAAAAGAGACCAAATGCCTGACGGATGGTCTTTTCCAGCTGGGACGGTTTGAAACAGAAGGCGGCTGTCTGCTCTATTCCGGCGCTTCCTTCAGCGACAGGCCTGCTTTTGAGAGTGGTCTGTTTGAATACAATGATGGATCTGTCAAAACACTCATTCCGGAAGGCACCCGGATCCTTTCTGACTTTGCACTGGCAAAGGATCAGCTATGGGTAATGGCGATGCCGGAAGGCACCAAAGACTATTGGGGAACTGCTTCCCTCTATCTCTACGAGAATGGAAACCTTCGACTGGTAGATGATGATCTGCCGGAAGTCGGCGACATCCCGATGACGGATTCCGCGCTGGGTTATGGCTTCAACTTTATCATCCGTGATGAAAAGCTTGTCTATTATGCACTAATGCGGACAAAAGCTGTCCTCTTCCGCCGCGGTGAATCTGCACCGGAGGTCATCTACGATGGCAAAATCGCTCTTCAGAGCTTTGACCTTCACGGTGACAGCCTGCTCTTTGTAGGAATGTGGGAAGGCGAGCTGCAGGAACTCTACTTCCGAGCACCCGGCGGCCGCATCCGCCAGCTGACCCACTTCAACGAAGAGTGC
>JAFOIR010000076.1 GCA_017420625.1 Bacillota bacterium | reverse complement strand
TTCCAAATGGGCGTGGATCGGGATTGGTGTGACCTTCCTGGGCAGTGTGTTGATTGCTCTGACGGATGCCGGCAGCGGAAAGAATGTGCTGCTGGGAGATCTGATCGCGCTTCTAGGGGCTTTTTGCATGGCAGTTTATACGATGATCGGCCGGAAATGCCGGCAGAAGATCTCTACGACCACCTATACCAGTCTGGTTTATTTCTCAGCAGCTGTAACGGTGCTGCTGATTCTGGTTTTCTCAGGCCAGCCGGTTTTCGGCTATGCCCCCGTCAACTGGTGGACGGCGCTCGGGATGGCAGTCTTTTGTACGATTTTAGGCCACAGTGTATTCAGCTGGGGACTGAAATATGAAAGTCCGGCATTCATTTCTACCGCCAAGCTGCTGGAGCCGGTATTTGCCTCTATACTGGGACTCATTTTGTTTCGTGAGGTTCCGGGCGTCCTGGTGATCATAGGAGGTCTGATCGTGATCAGCGGGATCTATATCTATACAAGGTTTCAGGCGTCAAGATGATGACAGAGGAATGCCTTTAGTCCTTGAAATATTGCCGGAAAAAGGGTAAAATAAAGAGAAGTATCCATAGGCAGGAGGATAACGAGTTATGAAGATTATTGTCGTGGGCTGTGGGAAGATCGGAACACATATCGTGGGGACGCTGGCAGCAGAAGGCCATGATGTGACGGCGGTCGATCTTTCGGAGTCCGTGATTGCGAATATCAGTGACCAATACGATGTGCAGACCTTGGTGGGCAACGGTACCGATTATGATACGCTGCAGGAAGCCGGTGCGGAGGACTGCCGCCTGTTTCTGGCAATGACAACTTCGGATGAAACCAACATTCTGTGCTGTTTCCTGGCCAGAAGAATGGGTGCGCATCATACAGTAGCCCGTATCGAAAATACCGCTACGTCCGATAATGAGCTTGCGTTTATCAAGCAGCAGATGAATATTTCCATGTTCCTTAATCCGTCGCAGATCGTGGCTTCGGAGCTTTTCAACATGTTAAAGCTCCCCACCGGTATGCATGCGGATTATTTTGCCCGCAGAAGTTTCGAAATGGTGGAAATGAAGCTGCCGGACGAGTCGATCCTGGATGGGATGACGCTGATCGACATGCGTAAGAAATATAAAGGGAAATACCTGATCGTGGCGGTAGGCCGCGGAGACGATGTCTATGTTCCGGACGGCTTTTTCCGGCTGAAATCGGGAGACCGCATCACGATGAATGCTTCCCCTGCAGAGGTTGACCGGGTCCTTTCCGAACTTGGCTATAATACGATCGCATCCCGCAGCGTCATCATTCTTGGCGGAAGCCATACAGCGCAGCATCTTGGGAAGATGCTGATCGAACTGGGAACGACGGTCAAGATCATTGAAGGTGACCGGGATCGCTGCCGTGATCTTTGTGAGGCACTGCCGGAAGCGATCGTCATTCACGGAGACGGCGCTCACGGAGAGATGCTGCTGGAAGAAGGCCTTGCTAACGCAGACGCTTTTGTGGCCCTGACCGGTATGGATGAGGAAAATATTCTGATGGCGATCTATGCAGCCACTCAGGATGTAGCCAAGACAGTGGCCAAGATTGACCGTTCGGAGTTCAGTTCCCTGGCAATGAAATTGGGACTGTCGGGGCAGGTTGAGCCTCAGAAACTGGTGGCGGATCTGATCGTGCGGTATGCCCGTGCCATCGAGAATGCGGTCGGAAACAACGTAGAAACGCTTTACAAGCTCATGGGCGGCAAGGCGGAAGCGCTGGAGTTCAACGTGCGCCAGGGCTTCAAGAAAGCCGGCGTTGCACTCCTAAATCTTAACGGACAGATCAAACCGAATATCCTGATTGGCGGCATCGTGCGCGGCGATCAGCGGATCATTCCTGGTCCTACCGACAGCATGCAGGTGGGAGACCGGGTCATCGTTGTTTCTGCCGGACACACGCTGTATGACCTTTCCGATATTTTCGTCGAATAAGTTTGCCGAAAGAGGCTGAAATATGAATCGAAAAATGATTTTCTTCATGATCGGCCAGGTCATGGAGATCGTAGCAGCCCTGATGCTGCTGCCGATGATCGTCTCGATCATCTATCATGAAAAATGCGTCACGGCATTTCTGATCACGATCCTGATCTCGCTGGCATTAGGACTGACGCTGACCCTGCTTTTCCGAAAGGGAAACCGGGTGATCTATGCGAAGGAAGGCTTTATTATCGTTGCGCTTTCGTGGATCATTCTTTCTGCCATCGGAGCCCTGCCTTTTGTAATCAGTAAAGAGATCCCGAACTATGTCGATGCTTTCTTTGAGGTAGTGAGCGGCTTTACAACCACCGGTGCTTCGATCCTGAGAGACGTGGAAGCCTTAAGCAAAGGCATGCTGTTCTGGCGCAGCTTTACCCACTGGATCGGCGGCATGGGCGTTATCGTATTTATGATGGCCATCGTGCCTTCACAGAATGACCGGAATATGCATGTTATGAGGGCGGAGGTCCCGGGACCTACCGTTGGCAAGCTGGTGCCGCGACTTCGTGATACGGCCAGGATTTTGTATCTTCTCTATATCGTGATCAGTGTGATCGAGGTTATCTTCCTTCTGGCCGGCGGTATGCCGCTTTTTGAAAGCCTTTGCCATATGTTCGGTACTGCCGGTACCGGCGGCTTCGGCGTGAAGGGTGATTCCATCA
>JAFOIR010000075.1 GCA_017420625.1 Bacillota bacterium | reverse complement strand
CTGGCAGAGGAAGTGCTTCGGTCGAAGAATCTCAGTTTCATTCGGCAGTATAAGAATGATCTGCTCCCACAGTATTCCGACGGGCTCCTCCACACCTATGAAACCGTCGTTCAGTCCATGGCACGATATACTTCCGGAAGAGGGACATATCAGCAAATTGTATCTATTTTACGGGAGATGCAAAAGATGCCTGAGGGAGAGGATTTCGTTCAGAAAATCAAAAAAGAATTCCAAATCAAGTACCATAACCGACCGGCTATGATGGATGAGCTTCGTAAACTGTAAGCAGGTTAGTACAGAGTGTTTAACGAAACAAGTGGCAATAGCGATGACGCAGTTACCATATAAATGCTTATTTAAAAGTGAGCCACTTTGGCACAAAACGCTGACTTGAACTGATCAGTTGTCTTAAAGGAGCATTATTTAAGAAAGGTTCAGAAATATATTAGGATCGTAAGTATGCAGCAGAGAAATGAGACCTTTGTAAACTTAAGTGTTTAGGAAAGCCTACTTTTACTTTTACAATTAACCCACCGAGGCCATTACCCATATGTACACAAAATCCGACAAGCTGAACGAAGTGGCCAGCTTGTCGGTATTTTTGTACAGGCCTTTTGCTACAATGGATTTAGCGACTCATGTTTTATTGAAAAAACGTCGGTATGACAACGGGAAATAACTGGTGAAAAAGGAGAAAAAAATCACTCCTTCGTATCAAAAACGGAATGATATGAGCTATCGTGATCCACAGAATCGATGAAAGGAGGAATTGTCAGAGTTGGAGAAAACGGAGTATCGGAATAAAAGGATGATGGTATACTTCACGGAATCGGAATATGAACAGCTTTTAGCGGAAGCAGAGAAATCCCATATTCCAAAGGCTGTTCTCTGCCGGAAACTGATCGTCGATGGATTCGTTCGGATCGAATACCGGGAACCGGCGGAGATGTCCATGCTGGAAAAGATTTTTGACAATATGAGTAAGATCCTGGACTCAGATATGGAGATGCTTCGACAGCTGAGACTGATGGGAGATTGGACAGAAGAGTCACGAAAGACCATTGAGGAACAGATAAAGGAAATCGGTCTCTTACGGCATGCTCTGGAAGGGGAAGAACCTCATGGCCATCATTAAGATACTTCGCTGTCGTGGCCAGAGCGGCAGCAGCGCACTGGACTATGTGATCTACAAACACGATGAGTCCTCCCGGGCCCCGGTTCTGGATGAGAGCGGAAACCGGGAACTTCGGGACGATTTTTACCTGTCCGGGATCAACTGTGCACCACTGGCCTTTCCTACGGAAATGATTCAGCTGGAGAGTATTTGGGGAAAGAATCTGGAGCCGGAGGACATCCGGATGTATCAGATCATTGTCAGTTATGATCCCAAAGATGCGGAAGAGTATATTCTGGATGGTCCCCGCGCGCAGATGCTGTCCATGACTCTTGTCCGTCGATGCTTTACAGGAACACTGGGTATCGCATGTACCCATCTGGACGGGGATCATCATTCCGGAAACATTCACACCCATGTGTTTCTGTCTTCCATCCAGTATTCCGATGAGATCGCTATCAACATGAAATATCCAATCGCGGAAAAGGCAGGAGACAAACTGGACTTTTCCAAAGCCGCAACCATTGAGATCAGAGAACACATGGCTGTGATCGTACAAAAAGAACGGCTTCATCCAAACAATCTGTTCCAGATTGCCGGAGACCGTATCAGCAACGGTGAATATTGGGCAAATTACCGCGGACAGATCCGGCTGGATCAAGAGAATCAAAGGCTCCAGGAAATCGGTGTGGAAGTGGTAGATACACGCTTTCGCGGAAGGAAGCAAATGCTTCGTGAAGCACTGAAAGATGCCATGTTTCAGTCGGTATCCGTGGAGGAGTTTCGTGACCAGCTGGAAACACAGTATCAGGTGAAGATCACGGAGAGCGGAGAGTTCTGGAGATTCGGTTTTGTCGGGGATGATCAGGATTATGCTTCTTCCACATTGGGGGCAAATTTCTATAAGGAAGAGATCTGCCGGGTGATGGAACACAACCGTCGCCACCCGGAACATATGGAGGAATACCTTGCCGAGAAAATGCAAAGCCAGAAAACGGAGAAAGTCTTTCCTAAGCCGGATATCACGACACTGTCCGGCTGCAGAGAGGTGTTTCAGGCATCAAAAGGAGATCCTCCGCTGGTGGCCTCTATCCGAAAACTGGCTCGCGGCATGGAAAGGACAGAATCTCCGGAAACGCTTCAGGAGAAATGGACACCGCTTGCATCTTCCGTTCAGTTTGTTTCGGAACATAAGATTTGGTCGATGGCACAGCTGAAAACGTTGGAGGAAACGTTACGAGGAAGTGCGGCATATTATCATGAACGAAAGCTGGAAAAAAATCTGATCCTGCGGGATAAGATCAATATCCTTCATTATTCCGAAGTGGTAGAACAGCATTCAAAAACTTATCTCTCCAATATGGAAAATACAAATGCTGGCTCATATTCAGTGGAACCAAAGCAAATGCAGGAAGTGGAAGATGCCATACGGTTTTTCAAAAACGCAGGAATTGCAAGGCCAATGTCTGCAAAAAAGGCATGGGAAGATAAAATGACTGCTCAGAGAATAACGGACCGCTACGGGGAGCTGGAAGCAAAAACAAGAGGGGACATACAGTCATTAAAGGAAGTGCGTGCAGTACTGAATTCCTGGAAGGAGCTTCTGCCTTCGGCGCTCATTCCGGTCACTCAAATGCTGGAAGTGATTACACCACGAAACATCCAGTCCCGGGAGAATCTGCTTTGCAGCTATTTGACAAAGGATCAATCCACCCGAGATGGCCTCGGCATTAAGCTTGAAAATTCTGCTTCGGTGACGCGGGAGTATGTGTTAACCGGGAATTCCGAATCGGAAACGCTGCCGATGGCCGTCGGGATGGGCAGTGTTTCCTGTGACTATATTCTGTGGAACGAATCCGAGGATGCCCCGGAAAAATCAGTTACTGACCGTGCCGGGGAACAGAAGGGAACGGAACCGGCTATGACTTTGGAGGAAAGACACTATGAACGAATCCGAAAACTCATGGAACGTCGAAACGCTGCTTCAGACGTTGGAACAGCAGCAGGACGAACTGGACGAGAAGGAAAAAACAATACAACAGCTCTCATCGATGAAGCAAGAGCTGGAATCTACCGTGCAGAAGCAATCGAAAAAGATAGCCGAGCAGAGCGAGACAATAAAATCGCTCAACGAGCAGATCGGGACGCTGCACGAGAGCGACGAAAAGCTAAGAATCGCACAAGAGATGACAGAGAACGCTGAAACCTGTCTGGAAGAGGCAAAGACCGCAAAAGTCAAAGCAGATACAGCAATCTCGAACGCTGACCGGGAACGAGAGAAAGCAGAGAGAAAGCGGAGGGAGTATCAGAAGCTCTGTGATGATCAGAAAGCGGAGATCGATAAAGCGGCAGAGAGAAAGATTGAAGCTTATAAGAAATCTGTTTCTCAGGCATACGAGAAGAAAGAACGGAAACTCCGGGAGCAGTTAAAACGAAAAGTCATCTGGTACCATTTTGTCCTAGCAGAGTTGGGGATCTATGGCATAGTAATGACGATCCTGTATCTATCCTGATACGGACAGAGGACGGCTTTCTGGACTACAGGAATGATTTCCTATGAGGTTCGGTGCGATAGTTCGTATCACCGGAAGCAGGAAGTATTTCTGTTCATATGAGATAAAAAATCCACTGAGCACAGGATGCTCAGTGGATTTCTCAATTGTCGGAGGGTAAAAGCCAGAGAGTGACTTTGAAAATCTCATTATCAGTCTCGGTGTTCATTTCTCCCTGATAACGTTTGGCCAGATCCTCCAGAATGGAAAGACCGAGACCGTGACCGTCCGGACGATGGGATGGAAGGAGAGATTTCTCCCCCGGATAAGGATTCTCACACCGAACGATAAAGACATTTTGATCAAAAACGGAAGAAAGGGAAACTATCTTTTGCTGTGGTTCCAACGGATCCACGGCATTGGCCGCG
>JAFOIR010000074.1 GCA_017420625.1 Bacillota bacterium | reverse complement strand
TCCATACGGGCCTGCTTTTTCGCAAGGCTCTTTTTGGATGCTTCTCTTTGTCTGACGCGCTTAGCTTCGACTTCTGCGGCGGCCTCTGGATCGGTCTTTGCTCTTTCCTTCAGCTCGTCAAATTCAGCTTTACGCTTTGCGGTATGCTTCTTAGTGGACTCGGCGCGTCCGGCCAGAATCCTCGCTGCATATTCCGGGTCCTGAGCCATCCTTTCCTCACGGCGCTGTTTGTTCTGGCGGTTCTTCTCAGCCTGTGTTTCTCTGCGGATTCTGAGCGTCTCAGCAGCCTCCGGATCGGTCTTGGCAAGTTCTTCAAGCTCCGCAATAGGGATATGGTTCTTGTAGTAGCGTTCCATATTCTTGCGGTTGCGTTCGATCCTCTTGGCTTCCTTCTGGGCCTGGTATTCAGGATCGGCCTCACGCCTCGCCTTTTCAGCGGCACGTTGCTTTCTCCCGGCCTCGCGGCGGCTTTCCAGATACCGCTCATATTCGGCGGCGGCCTCCGGATCAGTCTCCGCAGCTTCCTTCAGCGCAGCAATCTTTTCTTGATGTCTCTTTGAAGAACGCTGATTCTTGGCTTTCTTCTTCGCCGCCTTTTCAGCTTCGATCTGAGCGATTCGTTCTTCCTCGCTGATCTCCGGCATGGGCGGGAGATAGTTGCCGATGAAGTTGAAGTAAATATCGAGCTTTTGTTCCCTGGCTTTTCCATGTCCACCATTTGGAGCATGAACAACGATCTTGTCGATGAATTCATAGAGCATATCATCGGTCAGCTCCGTGATGTTCTGATACTTCTTCACAAGAGCCAAAAAACGGTTGATATCGGCCCTCTTAGGTGTAACATTCGTCTCCTTCGCCTTAAGTTCAGATACACGGCTTTCGAGCCGTGATTGTTCCTCATCATACTGCGTTATGAGCTTCTGGACCTGACGTTCCGGTAACGTACCATTGATCTGGCTCTCATAGAGTCCCCGAATTAAATTATCAAGTTCGGTGATACGTCTGGTGGCGGCGGCAAGCTCCTTCTTTTCCTCGGATGTGGTCTGTTCCTGTCTCTGCTCCCATTGTGCCATGAGCTGGCCGATAAAAGCATCCTCGTCCTGAAGGACATATTGAGATACGGCCTGAACAGCTTTCAGAAGAGCAGCTTCAAGCTGCTTTATCCCGACATAGTGTGAAGAGCAGGCTTGATAGATGTTGCGGTATTTGCTGCATTGGAAGCCGCCCGACATGGGATCCCATTCTTCTGAATCCTTCATGTTTTGGGCATGATAGCTCAGTCTCGATCCGCAGTCGGCACAGAATGCCATACCGGACAGACGATGAAAGTAAGGCCCTCTCGATATCTTCTTCGGGGATCGTTTCCTCAGTCTATTAGCGCGGTCCCACGTCTCCTGATCGATGATCGCTTCATGCGTATCAGGGAAGAACAGCAACTCGTCCTCCGTCGCCTTTCTGCGCTTCTTTGATTTGAAGCTTTCACGCACGGTCTTTCCCAGCACCGTATGACCAAGATATTCCTTGCGGTCAAGGATGGAGACAAGCGCCGCATTCGTCCAGATATAAGGGTCCTTGTAGCGGTGATTGCGGGAGACCATTCCTTCTCTCTGTTCCCAATAAGCTGATGGAATCAGCACCTTATCGGCAGAAAGAACTTCGGCTATGGCCCGGAGCGGTTTACCTTCAGCAGCCAAAGCGTAGATGCGCTTCACGACTTCGGCGGCCTCCGGATCAACCACAAGAGACTTGTCTTCAGCCATCCTATATCCGTAGGGGACGGCTCCGCTGCATCGGAGGCCATGCTCCATTCGGTTTCGGAAGATGGCCTTGATCTTCTTGCTGGTGTCCCTGGCATACCACTCGTTCATGATGTTCAGGAACGGCGTGAACTCGTTTTCCGTTTGGCTATCACTGTCGATGCTATTATTGACGGCGATAAAACGCACCCCCTTATCAGGGAAGAGTATCTCCGTGTAGTAACCCACCTGAAGATAGTTCCTGCCGATTCGTGACATATCCTTGATGATGATCGTTCCCACATTACCGGCCTTCACCTCATCCAGAAGGGCGGTGAAGCCAGGGCGGTTGAAATTGGTCCCGGTATAGCCGTCATCCGTGAAGTGTCGAATGTTCCTGAAGCCCTTGGCCTTAGCATAGTCTTCCAGGTACTTTTTCTGATTGACGATGGAATTCGATTCACCTTGCTGCTCATCGTCGCGGGACAGGCGCTCATATAACGCTGTGATCTTTTCATTCATACTGGCTTTTCCTCCTTTCTCTCAGTATGTAAAAATGTCCGGAACCCCTTATTTCATAAGGCTTTTCGGACATTGGCCGATATGTCGGTATTGTGCGAAACCTTATCTCATAAAGACTCCGCAGATATTATCCTAAAAAACGGCTCTCTTAGGATCGAGTATCACAAAAGAAGTATAGGCCTGCATGATATTTGGTTTGCAGTAGAATCTGGTCTTTCCTGCACCGGATCCTCCTATGACCAACACATTCAGATT
>JAFOIR010000073.1 GCA_017420625.1 Bacillota bacterium | reverse complement strand
TGACGAATTTCGGAGTTGAACCCTTCCTGGAAGAGTTTCTTCATATGACAAGTTCACCTCTTCCCAGACAGGCAAAAGAGGGAACCGTGAACCCACTGACAGATCCTTTCTCCGGATTTGTTTTCAAGATCCAGGCCAACATGAATCGGGCACACAGAGACCGTGTTGCATTCCTACGTATCTGCTCCGGTAAGTTTGAGAAGGGCATGGAAGTCTATCATTCGAAGGAAGGCAAAAAGATCCGTATTTCCCAGCCGACACAGCTGATGGCACAGGATCGCTCGATCGTTGATGAAGCCTATGCCGGCGATATTATCAGTATTTTCGATCCGGGCATTTTTTCGATTGGCGATACCATCTGTGACAGCAAGAAGATCGTACATTTCCAGGGAATTCCTACCTTTGCACCGGAACACTTTGCAAGAGTTCGTCAGGTTGATACGCTGAAACGAAAGCAGTTTATCAAGGGAACAAACGAGATCGCGGAAGAAGGTGCGATTCAGATCTTCCAGGATCCGGGAAAGAGCATGGAAGAAGTGATCGTAGGCGTTGTAGGTACGCTGCAGTTTGATGTCCTTCTTTATCGGCTGAAAGCAGAATACGGGATCGAAGTTCGGATGGAAAATCTGCCTTATGAGTATATCCGCTGGATCCGGTCTCTGCCGGAGGGTATGTTGGAACCAAATGATCTTACTCTTAGTTCCGATACCAAGATCGTACAGGATATTCACGGCAATTTCCTGCTTCTGTTCAGCAGTGAATGGAATATTGACTGGGCACTTAATCACAATAAAGGACTGACCCTCGCTGAATTCAGCGAGAATGAATAAATAATCAGGTGATACATATGGAAGAAGCTATTTTTACGATGAAAAACGGACTCCCGCTCCCGGAGCCGGAAAACTTTATTGAGCGTGAAATCAATAAAGACCTTACCGAAGGCGTGAACTTTGAAGTCAATACACGTTTCCCGCCCGAACCGAATGGCTATATGCACATCGGACATATCAAAGCGATGTGTGTCGATTTCGGAACAGCTGCCAAATACGGCGGAAAGTGCAATCTGCGCTTTGACGATACCAATCCCACCAAGGAAGACACGGAATATGTGGAAAGCATTATGAATGACATCCACTGGATGGGATTTGAGTGGGATAAAGTCCTGTATGCTTCTGAGTATTATGACAAACTGTATGAGTTTGCCATTATCCTGATCAAGAAAGGCCTTGCCTATGTGGATGACCTGTCTCAGGAGGAGATGCGTGAATATCGCGGAACGCTGACTGAGCCCGGCAAGAACAGTCCCTACCGCGACCGCAGCGTAGAAGAGAATCTGGACCTGTTTGAGCGCATGAAAAATGGTGAATTCAAGGAAGGCGAGAAAGTTCTTCGTGCCAAGATCGATATGTCTTCTCCCAACATGAATATGCGTGATCCGGCCATGTACCGTATCGCCTATGCGCATCATCACCGGACTGGCAACAAGTGGTGCATCTATCCGATGTATGACTTTGCTCATCCGCTGTCGGATGCTTTGGAAGGCATCACCTATTCGCTCTGCAGCTTTGAATTTGAAGATCATCGTCCGCTATACAACTGGTTTGTCCAGCAGGTCGGATGTTTTGAAAATCATCCGCCCAGACAGATCGAGTTTTCCAGAATGGAAATCAGCAATGTCGTGACCAGTAAGCGCAAACTCCGTGCTTTGGTTGAAAATGGCATTGTCGATGGTTGGGATGATCCTCGTATGCCTACCCTGGCGGGACTTCGTAAGAGAGGTTATACACCGGACAGCATCAAGAACTTTATCACAAGTACCGGTGTCGCCAAATCCCGTGGAGCCACGATCGATTACCAATATCTGGAGTATTGTATTCGCGATGATCTGAAACTCAAGAATAAGCGTCTGATGGCTGTTCTTGATCCGCTGAAGGTCGTAATCGACAACTATCCTGAAGGACAGGTGGAATATTTTACGGTGGAGAGCAATCCCGAGAATCCGGAGCTTGGAAGCCGAGAGGTTCCTTTCAGCCGCGAAGTATATATCGAACGCGATGATTTCATGGAAGTACCGGAGAAGAAATTCTTCAGGATGGCACCAGGCAGAGAAGTTCGTCTGATGGGTGCCTATCTGGTGACGTGCCAATCTGTGGAAAAGGATGAGAATGGAAATATCACCTTAATTCACTGCACCTATGACCCGGAGACGAAGGGCGGCAATGCACCGGATGGCCGTAAAGTCAAAGGTACGATCCATTATGTCAGTGCATCGGAAGGTGTACCGGCTAAGATCCGTTGTTATGAGCATTTGTTCGTCTTCGATGAAGAAACACAGGACTACGTCAATAATCCTGATTCAGTAAAAATCTTTGATCAGGCTGTGATCGAGCCTTCCATTCTGAAGGAGGAAGCTGGTTCCAGATTCCAGTTTGTCCGCAACGGCTACTTTATCAAGGATGAAACGGATTCCATAAAAGAAGGAACGATGGTCATTAACCGCATCGTTCCTCTTAAGAGTTCCTATAAACCTGTTTAATTATTGGATGACTGGGGTTTTGCCCAGATCCTGACAGAAAGAAGATCTGCCTCATCGCGGGAAGCGGTGATTACAAGTTCCAGATAATCTGTCCGCAGCGCAAGTGGTTCCGTATCTGTGGTTCGGTTCCTTCTCTTGCGAAGAAGCGGACAGATTTTTTTGTGTCCGATTGTTGTTCCCTGATAGACGGTTGCCTTTTCCGATACCTTTTCTTCTCCGCGGTAGAGACTGGCTCTTAGCTGAAAGTTTTCTACACGCTGACCGGTTTGCAGGTTTTCCTGCAGTGTCACATAGGAGATATCAACCGGATGATCAAAACGGAAAGAGATGATTTTCTGTGTGGAACTGACAACCGTTTCAGAAACAGATGCATCTCCCGTGATTTCACAGGAAAAGCTCTTTCTGATCAGATCACCGAATTCTTGTAATCTTTTTACATCTTTTTCATCCAACAGGCCATCCGGTGTGGAAGGAATGTTCAGATTAAGGCAGGTATTGCCGCCAACTGTTCGAAGATAGGTATCCCATAAACGTTCCAGACTGTGCGGTTCTTCGTCCGGATGATAAAACCAGCCGGGACGAATAGACATATCGGTTTCGGAAGGGCAGAAAACAAGTCCTTTGGAGTAGAGAATGTTGGTTAGAGTGCCGATATCCGGATCAGAATTATACATATAGGAAAGATCACCTGAGAGAGGACCGGGGCCTGTCTGTATCTCAGACAGATCACAGAGCTCGGAAGGAACGACAGCCCATTCAGCATGACGGCTGGATCCGCTTTCATTGCCTACCCAGCGAATATCCGGGCCGTGATCGTTGAAGATAACAGCGCCGGGCTGAAGCTGACGAATCAGGCGAATATATCTGGGAAAATCATAAACCTGTTTCTTCCCGTTCGGTCCTTCTCCACAGGCTCCATCAAACCAGACACAAAACAGATCCCCGTAGGAAGTGAGCAGTTCTTCCAGCTGATGACAATAATAATCATTATAGGCTTCAGATCCGTAGAGAGGGCAGTTCCGATCCCAGGGAGAAAGATAAATGCCGAATTTGATTCCTCCTTTACGGCAGGCCTCAGCTACCGCTCCAACAATGTCTGTGCGGACAGAAGCATTTTTAACAGAGTGTTCTGTATAAGCAGAAGGCCATAGACAGAAGCCATCATGATGTTTGGCTGTCAGAATCAGACCTTTCATGCCGGCTGAAGAAACAGCGTGAACCCACTGATCCGGGTCAAATTTGACAGGATTAAACAGGGAAGGATCTTCGGTGCCGTCTCCCCATTCCCGATTCGTATAGGTGTTGACGCCGAAATGGACAAAGGCATACATTTCCATATCAAACCAATTTAATTGACGCCTGGATGGAATGACAGAAGCTGCTTTCTGAAGGAAAAATTCAATTTCATTCATAATGGTTTCCTCCTTGTATTTCGTTTGTATTGTACGATAGAAAAAAACTCCTTGTCAATGAGGAACGCGGTTGCATTTTAGGCATGATTTCGTTATAATTAAATAGGTTAGACTAAACTTAATTCTAGGAGGATCTCCCATGTTAGTATCTGCTACCGAAATGCTGAACAAGGCCAAAGCCGGCCACTATGCCGTAGGCCAGTTCAATATCAACAACCTGGAATGGACAAAAATGGTTCTGCAAGCCGCTCAGGAAAATAATTCTCCCGTTATTCTTGGTGTTTCTGAAGGCGCCGGAAAATACATGACCGGTTTCAAAACTGTTGCCGCTATGGTATCTGCTATGATCGATGAAATGAAGATCACTGTTCCTGTTGCTCTGCATCTGGATCATGGCACCTATGAAGGCGCAAAGAAATGTATTGCTGCTGGATTTTCATCCGTTATGTTTGACGGTTCCCACTATGGAATCGAAGAGAATATTCAGAAAACCCGTGAAATCATTGAACTGGCTCACAGCCTGGGCATCTCTGTTGAGGCAGAAGTTGGTGCGATCGGCGGCGAGGAAGACGGTGTTATCGGCGGCGGAGAAGTAGCAGATCCTGATGAGTGCAAAATGATTGCAGATCTCGGAGTCGATATGCTGGCAGCCGGCATCGGCAACATCCATGGCGTATATCCTGCCAACTGGAAAGGTCTGAATTTCGAAGTTCTGGCAGCGATCCAGGAAAAGACCGGAACAATGCCGCTGGTTCTTCATGGCGGTACCGGAATTCCGGATGACATGATCAAGAAAGCTATTGATCTCGGCGTTTCCAAGATCAATGTCAATACCGAATGCCAGCTGGTATTCGCAGAAGCGACCCGTCAGTATATCGAAGCAGGCAAAGACAAACAGGGTAAGGG
>JAFOIR010000072.1 GCA_017420625.1 Bacillota bacterium | reverse complement strand
GGGAAGGAAAGGAAAGATCATCCAGTCGGACGAGCGGGACCTTGATGGTTTTGGCGGCTGTCTTCTGATCAGAAGGCACATGGGTGCCGCGGCCGCGGCCTTGATAAAGGATAAGTTCTCCGGACTCTTTTCCGCAGGCAGCCTGAATCAGACGGATCCTGGGATCGGCTCCAAAGGCTTGCTGAAGCTTTCGAAAACTGCCGGGTTCCGGTTCTAAAGCGGTGATAGAATAGTTCGGGAACGGAAAAAAACGGAAGAATTCTTCAATCGTATCACCGCGGTAAGCACCGCAGTCGACATAGCAGGGAACAGCGTCCGGATGATGGGAAGCAAGCAGGGAAAGGATTTCTTCCTTCAAAGAGACGGATGCAAAGAGGGAAGCGGGATCACCGGTCAGTTTATAATGAACGATCTGGTCGAAGACTTTCCGGGAGGCTTCGTCAGCAAGAAGGTCTCTGGCGTTTTCAAGATCCTGAGTGTGTGATTCACAAAAGGAAAGATCAAAAAGGGTATCGCCGGCAACGGGTACGTCGGGAATCAAGACCCGGAAGGTGCGGCTGAGATCCTGGATCCGGCGGATCAGATAGGGCAGATGGGAGCCAAAACTGATTACAAGAAGAGGAGGAGTTGACATGGCAGCCAGTGAGGATAAGGGCTGTACTGAAAAACCGCGGAAGACCTGGCCGCGATAAAAATCATCACTGACAAAAATACCGGCAGGGTTGATTTTCCTGGAAGCCATGATATCCAGGATCTTATCGGCGCCGTTCCCAGTCCCGTAAAGATACAATGGATCCGGAGACGATGCGAGAGTCTGCCATACGTCACAGGAAGGGTAGTTTTTCATAATTTCCTTTTATTTGTTTCTGGAATGTGATACAATGTTCCTATATATTGTATATCAATCGAATGCAAAATACAATTGAAGGAGGCAAACAACCAAGTGCCGAAAAATCTGAATGAACGCCCCGTGCCGAATCAGCCCGGACTGATGGAAGAAGACGAGGAGCCGGTGCTCCTGGATCTGACTGATTCTGATGGAAATGAAGTCCAGTATGAACTGCTGGATGTTGTTCCGTATAACGAGAAAGAATATATTGTGGTCGTACCCTATGTGGTCGGTGACGAATCTCCTATTGAACAGGTAGAGATCTACCGGATCGAACCCAACGAAGAAGAGGATACGGAGTCATATGTAGGCCTGGAGACCCAGGCGGAAGTCGACGCCGTTTTCCAGTTGTTTCAGAAGCGAAGCGAAGAGTTTTTTGACTTTGTTGAATGATATAATATAAGGAGGACAGAATGGAACTTTACGCATATGAAAGAGAACATCTGAAGAAACTCAGAAAATATCTGGCGGAGTGTACCGTACTTCTGAAGACTAATGGTGATTTCCCGCTTGAGGCTCCCGGTAAACTTGCACTGTATGGAAATGGTGCTCGCCATACGATCAAGGGCGGAACCGGATCCGGTGAAGTCAATTCCCGTTTTTCCATCAATGCGGAGAAAGGACTCAAGAAGGTCGGATTCGAGATTACCAGCAGTGAATGGCTGGATGCCTATGATGAAGTGCGTAAGCTGGCTGAAGTCCAGTTCTATCAGGACATAAAAGAACGCGCTAAGAAAAAACATACCATGGCTATCCTGGAAGGTATGGGACTGGCGATGCCGGAACCGGAGTATTATCTGCCGCTTGATGCGGAAGGAGATACGGCGGTTTACGTCCTTTCCCGAATCAGCGGTGAAGGCAATGACCGTCAGAGCGTAGAAGGCGATATTCTGCTGACTGAAACAGAGAAAAGAGATATTCTCAAACTGAACAAGCGGTATGAAAAGTTCATGCTGGTGCTGAATGTCGGTGGGCCGGTAGATCTGGCACCGGTAGCGGAAGTTGGGAATGTGCTCGTTCTTTCTCAGCTTGGTGTGGAACAGGGCCTTGTGCTCGGACAGATTCTGCTTGGCAAAATGATTCCTTCCGGTAAACTGACCACTACCTGGGCAGCCTGGGATGATTACTGCAAAGTAGGCGATTTCGGCGATGCGGATGAAACGTATTATAAAGAAGGTATCTATGTAGGATATCGGTATTTTGATTCTGTGTCGAAAGAACCGGTATTTCCTTTCGGTTATGGGCTTGGCTATACGACCTTTGAACTGGGAGATGCTCATGTGAGCCTGGAGGGTGAAAAGATCGAAGTGACGGTTCCGGTCACCAATACCGGAAAATACTCAGGAAAAGAAACCGTACAGGTCTATGTTTCCAAACCGCAGGGCAAACTGGATCAGCCATATCAGGTCCTGGCAGGGTTTAAGAAATCCGAGGAACTGCTTCCCGGACAGAGTGAGGATGTGAAGGTCACATTTGATATGTCCTCTCTGGCTTCCTTCTCAACAGAAGATGCCGCTTATCTGCTGGAAAAAGGTCCCTATATCCTGCGTGCGGGCAACTGCAGCCGTGCAACAAAGGTTGCGGCTGTTGTTTCTCTGGAAGAAGAGATCATCGTTCGTAAAGTGAAAAACGCACTGGGCGATCCCGGATTTGAAGACTGGAGACCGGAAAATGAATGGGATAGTGCGGTACCGATCGATACGCCCATCCTGACACTGGATCCGTCAGTGATTCAAACAGAAGAAATCAGCTATGATCCGGAACTTCCCATCGAGCCTCTGTTCAGCGAACTGTCTGATGAAGAACTTTGCTATATGAACATCGGCGGCTTCGATCCGAAAGGCGGCTTACTTAACGTAATCGGCAATGCATCCACGACCGTTGCAGGTGCAGCAGGAGAATCGACTTCCATGCTGAAAGATAAAGGTGTTCCTTCCATGGTCATGGCAGACGGTCCGGCTGGCCTTCGTCTGACGAAGGTTTACAAGACAGACGGGAAAAAGGTCTACAACGAAACCGGTATGCTTCCCGAGAGTATGGAGCCATTGATGCCCAAACCGCTTCTGGCCATGATGAAGCTGATGAGCCCCAAAGCACCGAAGAATGCAGAGAAGAAGGATCAGTACTGTACGGCGATTCCGATCGGAACAGCGATTGCTCAAAGCTGGAATCCGGAAGTTGCGGAGGTTTGCGGTGATGTCGTCGGCGCGGAAATGGAACGATTCGGCGTTCATCTGTGGCTGGCTCCTGCGCTGAATATCCATCGCAGTATCCTTTGCGGACGTAACTTCGAATATTTCTCTGAAGATCCGCTGATCAGCGGTGTCTTTGCAGCAGCCATCACGAACGGCGTACAGAAGCATCCGACCTGTGGTACGACCATTAAGCATTATGCCGCAAACAACCAGGAATATCAGCGCTATACCAATAACTCCCATGTCAGTGAGCGTGCGATGCGCGAGATCTATCTGAAAGGTTTTGAAATCTGTGTCAGAACTTCTCAGCCGCATGCCCTGATGACTTCCTACAACCTGCTGAATGGCACGCATACCAATGAACGCAGGGATCTGACAGAAGATATTCTGCGCTGTGAGTGGGGATATGAAGGCATCGTGATGACTGACTGGGTCATCGCTATGACGACGAACGGAAAGACGAAATATCGCGTTGCACTTTCTTCCTGTGTGGCAGCAGCCGGCGGTGATCTGTTCATGCCGGGCGGTCCGAAGGATTACAAGACACTTCTTACAGCATTGAAGTCAGGTGAAGTATCCCGTAAACAGCTGGAGATCAATGCGACCAGAGTCTATCGTATGGCACTGAAATTAACAAAATAAGATCAGACTGAAATGT
>JAFOIR010000008.1 GCA_017420625.1 Bacillota bacterium | reverse complement strand
GCAAGGACGGCAGAAGGGGAAGCTGCCGGCTTCTTTATCATAGAACTGCCGGAGGGAGGCGTGGATGAGCTGGCGGATTTTCTGAGTTTTACGGAAGAACAGAAACAGCACACAGGCATCATGGACACCGCGGCGGTCACCCGGAGATTCCGGGGATACGGACTGCAGGGACGGATGCTCGCCTTCTGCGAAGACGAACTGAAGGACCGGGAACTGTGGTATTATCTCACCACCATTCACCCGGATAACAAATACAGTCTCGCCAATATGCAGGGCGGCGCAGGCACTGTTCACAGAAAAAACACAGAATTATGCGATTTTTTTCACAAATCGGGTCTATTTTATTCTCTGGAATAAAGAAAAGCTTTCAATGACTGAAAGCTGAAAGAAAGGGAGCATCAGATCATGCGAAAAACATCAAGGATCATGGCAAAAAAAACCGTCCGATCTATGTATGGACTGCTGGCGGCAGGCACTTTGACAGCGGCATTGGTAATGCCGACGCACGTTTTTGCGGAGGAGCAGGAAGCTCAGCTTCCAAAGGAAACGGCTGTTCAGGAAGGTGAAGTTACGTTCAGCACGGACTATCCCGGAGTTACTGTAAAACCTGGCGGAACCTCGACGTTTACTCTGTATATAACAAATACAGGTTCAGAAGAAACCACGGTTGACCTTTGTGCGGAAAATCTGCCGGAAGGCTGGCAGGGAACGTTTAAGGGCGGCGCCAATGAAGTATCCATGGTACATATCAGTGCCGGTCAGAAAAAGGAAGATTCACCTTCACTCAGCTATTCTCTGAGTGTTCCTGAGGATACAAAGGAAGATACCTACACGATCACATTGAACGCAAAAGGCGGCAGTGTGGATGAAGATCTGGAGCTGACGGTCAAAGTGGATACAGAAGAAAAAAAGATCGGTGTCGGTACGTTTACAACAGATTATGCACAGCAGGAAGGACCCGCCGGAACGCAGTTCAGTTATACTGCAGATCTTACCAACAACAGCGGTGAAAACCAGACCTACTCGATGTCTGCGGCAGGAGCACCGGAAGGCTGGAACGTGACATTTACACCGTCAGGCGCAAGTGCGACTTCATCGGTACCGGTGGATGCAGGAGCTACTTCTTCGATCACGGTCGCGGTCAGCCCGGCACAGAATGTGACAGCCGGTGAGTATCCGCTCACGCTGACGGCAGAAAGCGCCGGAGAAACTCTGGAGCTCCCGGTCATCGTCAAGATCACCGGAACATATGGAATAAATGCAACGACGCCGACCGGAAATCTTTCCGTTAAAACCTATGCAGGTGAGACGCAGGATATTACACTTTCGATCCAGAATACAGGAAACATCGATCTGACCAATATCAGTCTGAAGGCGCAGGCTTCCACTGACTGGGAGGTTACATTTGATGAGGACACGATCAGTGATATCCCTGCAGGCGAGAGCAGAGAAGTGACAGCACATATCACACCGGCAAAAGATGCGATCCTGGGCGATTATGTGACGGTGATCACTGCTTCAAACAAAGCGGTTTCGTCTGAATGTGATCTCAGGGTTTCCGTACAGAACCATACAAGCTGGGGCATTGCAGCAGTCGCGATCATTGCAGTGCTGATCCTCGGACTGATTCTTATCATTCGCAGATTTGGCAGGAGATAATGTTGAGGGGCGATCATAATGAAAGATACGATAATTATCCGTACCGAAGATCTGACCAAATCCTATGGCGCGAAAACAGCCGTAAATCATCTCGGACTGGAGATCAGGCGGGGCGAGATTTTCGGGCTCCTCGGACCGAATGGTGCGGGAAAAACGACAACTATACTGATGCTTCTGGGGCTGACCGAACCTACGGAAGGAAAGGCATTGATCGATGGGTTTGACTGTACAAGGCAGTCCATGCAGGTCAAGCGGATCACCGGGTATCTGCCGGACAATGTCGGATTTTACGGCGACCTGACAGGCAGGGATAATCTTCGCTTCACGGCAAGACTGAACGGAATCCCGGAAAAAGAGATCGATCCGCTGATCAACGATCTTCTGGAACGGGTCGGGATGATGTATGCCGCAGATCAGAAAACAGGGACATATTCAAAAGGTATGCGTCAGAGACTTGGGATTGCGGATATTCTGATCAAGGATCCGGAAGTGATCATCATGGATGAACCTACCCTGGGTCTTGATCCGGAGGGCATGCGCGAGTTCCTGAAACTGATCAGGCAGCTGAGCGTGGAAGACGGGAAAACGATCCTCGTGTCCAGCCATCAGCTGTACCAGATCCAGCAGATCTGCGACCGTGTCGGAATCTTTGTGGGCGGCAGTCTGATCGCATGCGGAGGGATCAGCGAACTGGGTTCGCAGATAGCGGCGCAGGGACATTATACTCTTGAGGTGGAAGCGGAGCCATGTGATGACAGATTTCTCGGGTATATCAATGAACTGGATGGTATTACGGGGATTTCAAAAGAGGGAAATACATTTGTGATCAGCTCTTCAAAGGATCTGCGGAGCAGTATTACAAGATTTCTCGGAATGAATGAGTACAAACTTCTGCACATGCATCAAAAAGGTGGAGATCTGGACGAAATCTACCATGTCTATTTTGAAGAAGCTGAAAAAGAGGGAGATGATCAGAATGCTGAAAACCGCAGCAGGAAACGCCGTTTCGGCCGCAGAGGAAAGTAAACGCCGGAATATCCGGTACCATAGTCTGACGGCACTGTATCAGAAAGAAATGGCCGATCATGTGACCAGCAAACGTTTTATCATTATTCTGATCCTTGTGATCGCGATGACGATCGCGAGTGTATATGGGGCGGTTACAGGTATCAGCAGCGCCATTAAAAACGCGGCTATGGACTCGAAGTCTTCGTTTGACATGAACTATATGTTTCTGAAACTGTATACGACAAGCGGCAGCTCCATACCATCGTATATGTCGCTGATCGCATTGGTCGGGCCTTTTATCGGGCTTATTCTTGGATTTGATTTGATCAATACGGAGAAAAACAACGGTACTCTGAATCGGCTTGTGTCTCAGCCTATATACAGGGACTCCATCATCATCGGAAAGTTTCTGGCATCTTCGACTTTGATCGCCATCATGGTCCTGAGTACCGGAATTTCGGTCGGATGCGCAGGCTTTCTGGCTTCCGGCATCCGTCCTTCCGGTGAAGAGGCCGTCAGAGTCCTGATCTATCTGGTCTATACAGTTATCTATATCTGTTTCTGGCTGGCTATGGCCATGCTGTTTTCCGTATTTACCAGACATGCGGCGACTTCAGCCCTGGCTTCGATCGCTCTGTGGCTGTTCTTTGCCATCTTCATGAGCCTTCTGGCAGGCATCATGGCAAACGCGGCATACCCGGTCAATACGGAATACCAGCAGGCAGTCAATGGGATGAATAATTATAATCTGAACCTGAATCTGAACAGGGTCTCACCATATTATCTTTATTCAGAAGCAAGTTCCGTACTGATGAACCCTGCCACAAGAGCGATCAACGCCGTATCCTATACACAACTGGTCGGCGCCTTGAGCGGCTATCTTCCGCTGGGACAGAGTCTGCTGCTCGTATGGCCTCATCTGGTAGGACTGCTGGCGTTGACTTTTGCGGCATTTACTATTTCCTATATCGGATTTATGCGTCAGGAGATTCGGGGAAATTAATACCATATCCAAAGAGAAAGGGTCTTCAGAATAGAAGCAGCGCGGGCAAAACGTATAATAGTCGGTTGCCTAAACAGTTATCGTGCTGAAAGCCGAAATAACTTATTCCATAAAGATTACTTTAACAGTTGGGAAAAGGTAGAACAGATACGAACAAACACTATATTCCTTTATGTGGCCCGGTTAGGAGCAGTAGACGAAGCTATTGTAAATAGCGATCCAGCCTTCTTGGGGATTCTAAACATAGAATATGATCAAATGTTTGGCGTGCTTGACAAGTACAATAATGATCTGTTTTCATTTGTGTTGGACGGTAAAGAATACTCGGAGATGAGGAAGGACCCTCGATCTAAAGGATTGGTCTTCAATGAAAACGGGTTGATC
>JAFOIR010000071.1 GCA_017420625.1 Bacillota bacterium | reverse complement strand
TGAGCAGGTGCACCACATCAAACCGCTGTCCGAAGGAGGCAGCCATAATGATGAGAACCTGATGAGTTTATGTACGGCATGCCATGCAAAGATCCATGCCGAGAGAGGCGACCGCTGGCACACCCACTCCGATGGGTAGGGGCGGTCTGAATCTCTACAGCCTATGCCCCGTGGAACGGGCGTGGGGTCACGTGTGCGCGTGCGCGGTTTCAAACGGGGAATATGCCCCAGAAATGTGAGGTGATTATCATGGCTAAGGACGGTACCAACCGTGGCGGTGCCCGGATGGGTGCCGGAGCCAAAAAGAAGCCCTTGGTCGACAAGATCAATGAGGGCAATCCGGGCAAGAGAACGCTGACTGTCATCGACTTCGATTCGCACGCAGCCGATTTGGAAGGTCAACCGATGCCCAAGCCGTCAAAGCTCCTGTCTGCAAAGCAGAAGGACGGTAAAAAGCTGCAGGCGGCAGCAATCTACAAAATTACATGGGAGTGGCTGCATGAGCGCGGCTGCTCCTCTTTAGTTTCCCCTCAGCTACTCGAGCGCTATGCCATGAGCTGTGCAAGGTGGATTCAATGCGAGGAGGCCGTGACGGAGTTTGGCTTCCTTGCCAAACACCCCACCACCGGAAACGCAATCCAGAGTCCCTACGTTGCGATGGGACAGAACTATATGAGCCAGACCAACCGGCTCTGGATGGAGATCTACCAGATCGTGAAAGAAAATTGTGCCTCGGAGTACACCGGCATGAGTCCACAGGATGATGTGATGGAACGACTGCTCAGGGCGAGGCGCGGAGAAATGTAAGAATCGGAGGAATAATTATGTTTGAAAAAGTGAATCCGGCTCACCCGGACAAGGTGGCTGACCGTATCGCCGGTGCCCTCGTGGATCTGGCCTACGAAAAGGAAGCTGATCCGAGGATCGCCGTTGAAGTCCTGATCGGCCACGGAACCTGCCATATCATTGCTGAGACGTCGGTTAGCATCTCCCCTGATAAGGTGACTGCAATCGTAAGCCGCATCGCAGGAGACCTCACGGTCGATTACTGCGAAGTGCCGCAGGATCAGCACCTGTCGGACAACCAGAAGAACGGCATCCGATGTGGTGACAACGGGATCTTCAAAGGTGTCCCTGTAACAGATGAGCAAAAAGCCCTCTCTCAGATCGCGAGGGATCTGTATGGGAAATATGGCTGCGACGGCAAATACATTATTGATGAAGCGAGACTGATCATTTGCCAGAGCAACGCTGCTACAGAGAACATCGCAGCTACTTACCCCACTGCCGAGATCAATCCCCTCGGGGACTGGACAGGCGGCACGGATGTGGACTCCGGCGCTACCAACAGGAAGCTCGGATCAGATATGGCCGACTCGGTGACTGGCGGCGGCCTGCACGGAAAGGATCTGTCCAAAGCAGATGTCAGTTTGAACATCTACGCATGGCTCAAAGCGCAGGAAACCGGGCAGCCGGTCGCCCTTTGCTGTGCCATCGGGGATGAGTCCGTTGATGGTATTCCGTATATCGACATAGTAGAAACAGCGAGAAACTACATCCGCGATATTGGCGGATTCGAGAAGTTCGCTGAGTGGGGTCTCGTATGAATATAGAAAAGAAGAATGTGAAAGACTTACTCCCGGCTGACTACAATCCCCGTAAGGATCTGCAGCCCGGAGATCCAGAATATGAAAAGCTGAAACGCTCCATCGAGCAGTTTGGCTATGTGGAACCGGTCATCTGGAATAAACAGACCGGTCGCGTGGTCGGCGGCCACCAGCGACTAAAGGTGCTCATCGATTCCGGCATTACCGAGGTCGATGTTGTTGTCGTCGATATGAATACGGAAAAAGAAAAAGCGCTCAACATCGCTCTGAACAAAATCAGCGGTGAATGGGATACCGACAAGCTGGCTCTTGTGATCGCAGACCTGCAGGGTGCCGACTTCGACGTCTCTCTCACCGGCTTTGATCCGGAGGAACTGGATGACCTGTTCCGCGATGATGTAAAAGGTGGAGTCAAGGAGGACGACTTTGATGTCGAGGCTGAGCTTAACAAGCCAGTCTTCTCCAAAGCCGGAGACCTGTGGATGCTCGGCGAACACCGGCTGTTTTGCGGTGACTCCACCAAGCCGGAAACCTATGAGCTTCTGATGAACGGAAAGCATGCACAGCTTGTCGTAACAGACCCTCCGTACAATGTGGACTACAAAGGCACTGCCGGGAAGATCAAAAATGACAAGATGGCCGAGGATCAGTTTGAGCAGTTCCTGCTCGCGGCTTACAGCCAGATGTATGAGAACATGACGGACGATGCCAGCATCTACGTCTTCCACTCCGATTCCCACGGCCTTGCCTTCCGTAAGGCCTTCGAGGAGGCAGGCTTCTATCTTTCCGGCTGCTGCATCTGGAAGAAGCAGTCGCTGGTGCTCGGAAGAAGCCCGTACCAGTGGCAGCATGAGCCAGTGCTCTTTGGCTGGAAGAAGAAAGGCAAGCATCAGTGGTACACCGGCAGAAAGGAATCCACGATCTGGGAGTTTGACAAACCAAAAAAGAACGCGGATCACCCGACCATGAAGCCTGTAGCTCTTGTGGCCTATCCGATCATGAACTCATCCATGACCGGCTGCCTTGTGCTTGATCCATTCGGCGGCTCTGGCAGCACACTCATTGCCTGCGAGCAGACCGGGCGCATCTGTTACACGGTTGAGCTGGACGAAAAGTTCTGTGATGTGATCGTAAAACGCTTTATCGATCAGGTCGGTTCAGCCGAGGGTGTCACTGTCTTAAGGGACGGTCTCACCTACCGTTTTGATGAGATCGATACGGGTGAAAATTCTCCTGAAAAATAGCACAGATATATCGATAAAAGACTTGCTATTACTGGCTTTTAGAGTGATATATGTACTACCAAAAAGCACAGCAAAAGCAAAGGAGGATTCAAAAATGATCGTACATTACAGAGCAAACGGAAAAGAAAGAAAAAGACTGGCCGAGATCATCGCCAAGGAAATCGGAGTCGATGCCATTTATCAAGGCGCACCGACCTTTTCTTACCAGATGGACTATTTCACAGTCGACCGGGAAGGGGCTTTGGTCTTCGACGATGAGAACTACAGTGACGAGGTCGAGAGAGTTTTTGACGCCATCGCCGTAGCTGGCTTCACCCCGGATGAGGACGAAGAAGATGAAGGCACCGGAATTGCGATCCAGATGCCAATGATGACCGGCGATGAGATTTCCCGACTGGAATCCCTGATCGAATCCAAGGAAAGCCTGATCAAGAAGGCCATCGGCACGGACAGCCTCGCAGTTGGCGAGAAGGACGGCAAGCTGGACTTTCCTTGGTTCAAGGCAGACGCAGCCCCGGACGAGGTCAAAGCCTACATGGACTTCGTTACAGCCCTCTGCCGGATGGCTAAGGAAGCCAAGCGCGTTACTGGTAAAGATAAACCAGTTGAAAATGAGAAGTACGCATTCCGCTGTTTCCTTCTCCGACTCGGCTTCATCGGCGATGATTTCAAGGTAAGCCGCAAGATCCTGCTGCAGAACTTCTCCGGAAGCTCTGCATGGAAAAGCGGCGCACCAGACAAGGAGGTGAAGGCATGAGGATGATCAGACCAGAACAGCTAAAGCACCTGCGCGAGACCTACCCTGCCGGAACACGCGTCGAACTCATCCAGATGGATGACGTTCAGGCTCCGCCTGCCGGAACCTGCGGTACGGTAACTGGAATCGATGACACCGGCAGCCTGATGGTACGCTGGGATAACGGCTCCGGCCTGAACGTGATCTATGGAGTCGATGTTGTTAGAAAGGCGGATATAAATGACAGATAAAACAAGAGCTTATTTTGAGGAAATGTTTTCAGTTAGTCTTTCCCATGAAATTCGACAATCCCGACTCGCTAAAATGACCAGCGCTCTCCAATCAATTGATGACAGTGATGATCTTCTCATATTAATCAGCGAGAAAAAAGAGAGTGATCCGTTCCCCTACTCTCGTGGACAAACAACTGCTTATAGAGCTTACAAGGAAACTGTAGAAAATGAAGCATCAATCTTTGAATGCAGTGACTTACCTTGGGAATCTGACATGAAAGATTTTGTGGAGACACTTGTTGCATCAGGTCTACTTAAATTTGCTGTGACTGACCACAGCACAGCACTAATGTCTGGCTTACATGCTCTTGAAGCAAACGGATGCAGTGTTTCTGGATTATGCAAAGTAGAGGAAAAGTGCAGAAAAAATAATATCAAAAATGGAATTCTTGTAATTCTTCCTCAAGGAGGCAAAGAATAATGTACAACTATTTATTAATGGATGACTCATACAAAAAAGATGGAAAATACTACATTGGAGATAAAGGCTTCAAACAACTGTTGTCACAAGCATCAAGCGAAGAAGAAACAAAATACATAAAAGGTCTAATACACAGCACGTTTTCAGATTTTGGATATAGTTATCGACTGGTTTATATCATGCGAAGATCTTGTGGTCATTATGAAATCTTTCAATGTCCTGCAAGGAACGAAGAAGAAGCAATGCAAAGACTTCGTGAAGCAACTATCGATTCCGAACATCGAAAATGCTCACGGTGCATTCGCTCTTTTGAAGGCGGTGATCGGAATGACTAATTTGATCCGCGAACAGATCCTCGCCATTCGGGAAACCGGACTCACAAATATGTTTGATATTCCTGCTGTTCAGAGAATCGCCTTTGACCTTGGTTATTACGAGCTGGTAGATTGGCTCATAGATCACCGAAAAGAGTATGCAAAATTCATCATGACGGGTGAGGAATAATCCCTTTTTAGATCAAAAAAAGATGCATAATTACAGCAGAAATAACTTGCTATATCCTCCGAGTAGAGCGAATATACACATACCAAAAGACAAGGAGGAAAACAAAATGACAATCAACGAAGGAACCAGAAAATTCAGACTGCCAAACCCAACTACCCCGGAAGACCTCGAATGCCGCTGGAGCAAGCTCCTGAACTTCGGAGACAAGGTGATCATGGCCGGGTACTACTACAACGGCAAAGGCCAGCCTTCCTACTTCGGAGCAACTTACGAATTTCTAACAGATGATACCACCTGCGAAGGAACCATTGGCTTGAGAGCAGTCAGCGAGGTTGAGTTTGAAGACGACGGACACGCAATCGCATGGGCGATGCAGCAGTAAGGAGGAAAAACATGAAAATGACAGAAAACGAGAAGAGAATGGAAGTTTTGTTCGATGAGCTTGTTCCGAGAAGTGGAAAAGCTGACAGTCTGGCAGGCGAAATGATACGCGCCATTAACAGATTAGACTATCGATGGTTTAACGACGGAGATCAGATTGGCGTTGGATATGGGAATGAAACTTGTAACGCAGCCGCAAGATTTTTGCTCTACCACGGAAACCAACCGATGGATCAGCTAATATCAGATCTTTGGGGTTTAACCAGCTATTCGGCATATGCATATGTTCTTGATTTGTTAATCGGAGAAACCGTCAACTATGTCGAATCCAATCCGCATCTACGAGAACTTCCAACCGAAGATATGTTTGACTATTACGACGAAGAAGTCGACACCGAACCTGAAGACTATTAGGCTACCAACTACATAACAAAACTACAAAAGTGAGAGAGCAGCCCGGCTGGGGCTGTATCTCGTACAGGGAAGTCGCACATGGCGGCTATTTTTTATGCCCTTTTGGAGGTGATGACCTATCAGAAAACTTGAAAATTATACACCGACTCACTTCATGGCTGAGGATTCCTACTATGACGAGTACGCCGCCGACTTTGCTGTTGCCTTTATCGAGAGCCTTCAGCACACCAAGGGTGAATGGTATAAAAAGCCCTTTGAACTAATCGACTGGCAGGAGCAGATCGTGCGAGACGTATTCGGGACACTGAAGCCAAACGGCTACCGGCAGTTTACGACGGCCTATGTGGAGATCCCGAAGAAGATGGGCAAGTCCGAGCTTGCTGCCGCCATCGCGCTGTACCTTACCTGCGCGGACGGCGAACAGCGAGCCGAGGTCTATGGCTGTGCCGCTGATGTCAATCAGGCCAAGATCGTTTTTGATGTGGCTGTAGATATGGTTATGCTCTGCCCGGCTCTCGAACGGCACGTTACCATCAACAAGTCCACACGCACCATCGTATATAATCCGACCAACAGCAAATATAAAGTCCTGTCGGCGGATGTAGCGAACAAGCACGGGTTTAATACCCACGGAGTGATCTTCGATGAGCTCCATACACAACCGAACAGGAAGCTATATGATGTCATGACCAAAGGCAGCGGCGATGCGAGAAAGCAGCCGCTTTTCTTTTTGATCACAACTGCCGGTGACAACACCAACTCC
>JAFOIR010000070.1 GCA_017420625.1 Bacillota bacterium | reverse complement strand
CAGATACCTCTCTTAGGTTTGATTTCTACTAACCGGGCACAGTCAGTATGGATTCAAATCTACTTGAGGTATCTTTTTTCGTCAACTACCTGCTTTGGAGTATACAGGAAGCTCCTGTATGATTTTGATAATTGATACAAAAAAGCTCCCTATTCGTTCGTTATTGAACGTTTCGGGAGCTAAGGCGGGACCACCAGGCGGTGGAGAAGTGTGTTTGCTACAATAAAAATACAGCATAGGGCGCCCTAAAAATACAGCACCTGGCAAGCAAAGAAAAAGAGCCATTGTCAGCACCCGCATAATGCGCTACCTTAAGAGCGGCGAAACTGCTTAAGGAGGTAGCAGAAAGGTGTTAAGAATGGCTCAAGTGAATTATATCAAAGATCTCTACGAAAATGAAGAGAAAAGTTTGCGGGAAATCTCCCGCATCACCGGGCACGACTTCCGTACCGTACAGAAGTATGCCTACTGCGATGACTGGAATGAAACCACGCAGCCGGATATTGAACCAAAGAGCTATCCGGTACTAGGACCTTACATTCCCGTTGTGGATATCTGGCTGGAGCAGGATCGCAAGATCCCTAAGAAGCAGCGGCATACAGCAAAACGGATTTTCGACCGTCTGAAAGAAGAGTATGGATATCCCGGCGGTTATACCTCGGTGAAGGAATACGTCCGCATAAAAAAGCATCTCATGCAGGTGAAGAACGGCGGATACATTCCACTGGAACATTTACCCGGTGACGCCCAGGTCGATTTTGGTGCGTTCATCTACTATGATGATAAAGGCATGGAACAGAAGGGGTACGCTCTGACGATGTCCTTCGCGTATTCCAACAAGGGGTTTACACAGGCATTCCCCGCACAGAATCAGGAGTGCCTGCTGGAAGGGATGAAACGGATCTTTGAACACATTGGGGGCGTTCCCCGTCATCTGCGGTTCGATAACATGTCCACCGCTGTTGTACAGGTGCTGGATGGAAACAACCGTGTTCTCACGGATGGGTTCAACCGCTTCATGCTCCACTATCGTTTCCAGGCAGAGTTCTGTAATCCTGCCTCCGGTAATGAAAAGGGCAACGTAGAGAACAAGGTCGGCTACAGCCGCCGGAACGCCTTTGTTCCTGTTCCGAAGATTTCTTCTTTTGAAGACTTTAATCAGAATCTCTGGGTCTGGTGTGAAAAGGACGCACAGCGCGAGCATTATGTGAAGAAGGTTTCCATTGAGGAACTGTGGCAGGAAGATGCCGAGAATCTCCTGGCGATGCCGCAGCATCCCTACCAAGTATTTCGGTATTCCTCCCTCAAGGTGAACAAGACCGGCTTTGCAATGGTGGATACCAACAAGTACGGCCTTTCTCCCGCCTTGGTCGGAGAGACTGTACAGGCCAAGATCTATTATGACCGGGTTGAGTTCTTCTACGACCACCAGTTGGTTGGACAGTTCATGCGCAGTTACAAGAAGAATGATGAGATCTACGACTGGACGCAGTACGTGTCTACACTCTGCAAGAAGCCGCGGGCTGTTGAGAATGCCCGGTTCTTCAAGCAGTTTCCGAATCTGTGGCAGGAGCATCTTCGCCACACCCAGGGAACTGAACGCAAGAATGCGCTTCAGCTTCTGGATGAGATTGTCCGGGATGGCAATGCCAGCCTCTGTGAAGATGCATTGGAACTTGCCAGGGAGAACGGGCGCACCGATGCGGACAGCATCCGGCAGTGCTACTACATGATTGCCCGGAAGGAATCCTATCCGGAGCCCCTGACCCTTCTGAACAGCACGCCGGTTCTGAATTACCGGCCCAACCTCTCTGCCTATGACGGCCTGATGGGAGGCGACTGCTGTGGCTGAACAGATTGAGCAGTACATGAGGCAGTTAAAGCTGGGAGGTCTGGCCAAGGAATGGCGCAGTGTGGAGTACCGCAACAAGGAGCAGTATGTGATGGATCTTCTCCAGGTGGAGCTGCGAGAACGGGAAACCAACCGCATTAACAGACTGGTAAAGACCGCCGGATTTCATGCGATTAAAACACTGGATGACTTTGTGTGGAACTCCAATATAGAGCTCCCTACAGGTCTGACGCAGGAATACATGACCAATCTGGAGTTTCTGCCGCCCAAAGAGAACCTCATTTTTATGGGCACGGTAGGCACCGGAAAAACCCATCTTGCTACTGCAATCTCGATGCATGCCTGCCAGCAGGGCCACCGTGTACGGTTTTTTACCGCTGCATCCCTGGCGAATACGCTGCTGGAGAAAAACAGCAAAGGAACGATTAACTCCTTCCTGGCCGGAATGAAGCGCACAGAACTCGTTGTTCTGGATGAGGTTGGATTTGTACCTCTTCACAAGGATGCCGCAGAGCTGCTATTCCAGGTGATCTCAGACTGCTATGAACGGCGGAGCCTGATTATTACCTCCAATCTGGAGTTCTCTCAATGGAACACCGTCTTTGGGGACAACCGTCTGACGGCCGCCCTGATTGACCGCTTGGTCCACCACTCTCATATTGTGATCTTCTCTGGTGAAAGCTACCGGCTGACCCAGTCCCTGACTCGGAGAAGAATGACTGGGAGTTAATCATGTTGACCTCCCGGGAGAATAATCTCCGCTTTGGAGTACCGCTTCCAGCAAAGCCTCTGTCCACACCGGTCGCAAAATGCCTGATATTCCCGTTCAAAGGTAAGTCGGCACCGTGGACAGACCGGGTACGTTGTAAAGCCAAACCATCCGCTGTAACCACGGCATTGTATGACGTCCAACGGAACCCGGAATACCAGTTCCCGGACCATGATCGGTGAAGCCAGTAACAAGTCATTGGGCAACAGTTGAAAGCCGGTGCAGAGTTTCTCCAAGGTCTTGATGGAGGGCGCAGTCTGCCCACGGGCAATATCGCCAAAGTACCTGGAGCTTAAATCGCATCGCTCCGCCGCGTCCTCATAACTCCAGTTACGTGCGTCACAAAGTTGCAAAACATTCATGGATAACGTGTCTAAAAACATCTTAATCGCTCGCTTTCTGTAAAAAGATGTTTTTAGCGTAGAAACATTATCCTTCTGCCTCAAGGAGGGATGCTTCCTATCTTTTCCTTTCCCGCTGTATTTTGGGGCACCCAAATGTAAATGCCGACAGTACAGCATTCGGCGCCATATCCAGCACATGGCGCCAGATAATTATCCTCAACTCAAAAATTATGCGGCGCTGACATCTGCTGTATTTTTCGCCGCCTTTTGCTGTATTTTTTGCTTGACGAACACACGTGATACTGAATTTGATTGGTACTGTAACGGGATATGGTTTGTGGAAATATACGGAGAAATTTGATCCATGCCGAAGAAGCACCAAAGACGAACCATGAGATCAACATCATTTTGTTCAGTACAAAACATAAGAGATAAGGAAAAATATGCTTCAGAGGATAAACTGCGGGGGTAT
>JAFOIR010000069.1 GCA_017420625.1 Bacillota bacterium | reverse complement strand
GGTCCGTTTCACGCGCCGCATCTTCAATAGCAATCAAATCAGGCCGTTTGAAACCAACATCAGCCAGCAAGGCACTTTGCCGCAGCAGAGTGCCTTTTTTTATAGTGGAAAAATCCGTGGTGATGGTGTATAATAAACTATTTAATTTTGCGGGTGTGACAGGAAGGTTCCTTAAAAGCGAGATTTGGCGGTGGAGCATGAAAAAACTAATACCATGGCTGATAGCATCATCAGCTGTCATGTTGGCATTACCGTGGCTTGCCGTCACATTCATAAAAGGTGACGGTGGAAAGGCCGCCCCTCGTAAAAAAGTTTTATAGTTATCAGGAATGGCATGATCTTCGGGTCATGCCATTTCCTGTTCCATCAATTCACTCAGTGGGATGAACCCAATCAAATCATAGCAGATATGGACGCTTTGGCGGCGTTTTCCGCTGCTTTTATCCGGTGCCCCGACATAGATCGCCTTGATCAGCTCATGAGCCGCATAAGGCGTCAACTCTGTCATATCCGCGTACTTCCTGATCTTCTGAATGAAAAGTTCAAGGTTCTGGTTCTGTCGTTCCTGTGTCTCGATTTCCTGCCGTAAGACTTCTGCTTCTGCTCTGAGTTCACGCTGTTCATCCTCATAGGCTCGGCTCATCATGGCGAAACGGTCATCACTGATTCGGGAAGCCACATTGTCCTCGTAAAGACGGATGAAGAGACGATCCAATTCAGCAATGCGCTTTTCGGCTTTGTCCAACTGCTTCTGCTTTGCCTGTATGGACTCCTTACTTTGATTTTGGAGCCTTGCCTCCATGATTGACCTGAAATGACCTTCATAGTGGCCTACGTACCAGATGACTTCTTTGAGATGCTCCCAAACCATCTTTTCCAGAACAACTGCGCGGATGAAGTGTGCAGAACACGTCCCGGTGTTACTGCGGTAGTTGGAGCAGACGAAATGATCCTGGCGTTCCTCAAAGTAACTTGTGGTACAGTAGTACATTCTGGACTTGCAGTCCGCACAAAAGACTAATCCGGAAAGCATATGGGACTTGCCTGTCTTATTACGACGATGCCGCTGTGAACGGATCTCCTGGACCTTCTCAAACACTTCCGGCTCAATGATTGCCGGCTGGGTATTATAGAAGATCGACTGCTTCTCCTCCGGATTCTCCCTGGTTTTCTTATCCCAGATTGAATTAGTGTAGGTCTTGAAGTTTACGGTGCAGCCGGTATAGTCCCGTGTTTCTAGGATACCTACCACGGAAGTCGAATCCCAATGATACGGATCCTCAGGAGCAGGTGCATGTCCTTTTCGCCCTTCTTTGAGCGTATACGCCGTAATGGTCAATACTTTCTCTTCGGTCAGCTGTTTCGCGATCTGCATCGGCCCCCGGCCTTCCATACAGATGTTAAAGATGTGTTTGACCACCTTGGCTGCCTCTTCATCAATGATCCATTGTTTTGGGTTCTCCGGATCTTTGATATAACCAAAGGGCGGATTAGTCGTGAGGTGTTCACCTCGTTCACCTTTGGCCTTGTTGACCGCGCGGATCTTCCGGCTGGTATCTCTGGCATAGAACTCATTGAACCACATCCGGATCCCGGCAAAGTCATTGTCCACGCTGTTCTGATTGGCAGAATCGAAATTGTCATTGATGGCAATGTAGCGAACATCATGTTTTGCAAAAGTGATGTTGATGAACATCCCCGTCATCGTGGAATTACGTCCGAGACGCGACAGGTCTTTTGTAAGTAATACCGCTACATGATCAGATTCAATTTCGTTCAACATGGCCTGGAAGCCAGGACGGTCAAAGTCGGTTCCGCTGTATCCGTCATCGACAAAGAATACCGGATTCGGAAAACGATGTTCCTTCGCATATGCTTCAAGGATGCGTTTCTGGTTTTCGATGGAAAGCGATTCCCCAAGTCTTTCATCTTCCTGCGAAAGACGGCAGTATAGTGCTGTGATTTTATCAGTTGCCCTTAACAATTCTGTTTCCTCCTTTTCAGGGGCAACTGTCTGCACAGGATTGGCTGGTGCCATTATAACCGAATTCCTCTCGTTTGTCATTTGTCATCCTCCACATTTTTCAGCAGGATGCGGGTGAGCTTCTTTCCCAGAAACTCGTTTCCTTCAAAGCTGCCGGTTACGGTGTAGATGGTTCCGTGGATTTCACGTTCGACTTTAATTTCCGGTATCCACCAGGCTGAAAGATTCTTCACCACGATATGACCGGACTCGTTGATTTTCACGTTTCTCATTTTGGCTGTTCTCCTTCTTTTTATTTTTCCGGACAGAAAAAGCCGGGTCACACAGAAACGCACCAACAAACGAGCATGGAAGCCCGCCTTTGCTGATATGCTTCTATGTAACCCGGCTATCAAACAGCCGACGGCTGCCCTGATGCAGCCTTACCATATCCATCCCATCGGACAGATACCATATCGGAACCCGGCAATCTCAAGGACGGGAACCGATCAACGAATCAGATAAACCTGATTCCCCAAAATGATCCTTTTCAGGACCATCGTTATTGTACCAACACGTATTTCTGCTGTCAATCCATCCAAAACACGTTGACGGTTTTTGGCGTCAGCGTCCTGCTGTGCCAAGATTTCAGTACTTGGCAAGCAGTGCATTGCCGTCCATATTTACTACTTGGCAAGCAATGCATACCTGTATGATTTGGTACTTGGCAAGCAGGGCCTGCACATACAGGTTTTGCAAATTCGCGAGCATGACCGGATGGCTGTTCAGTACTTTGCAAGCAGTGTACAGAACCGGTCCTGCGCAATTTCTGCACCGGCTCGTTGGGAACACATCCCAAACCCAGAGATCACACTTCGTGTGAGCTGCGCGTTTTCACGCTTTCCATTTTATACGCTCACTAAGAATGCTGACATTCTTGCACTCATTGTTTTTTGGCTGCATCATCTTTACCATCGTGCAGCATACATGGAATTCCATAGCGACCCTGATCGTAATGGAAGTCTTTCTGGTTCTGATCACTGCCGGAACCGGAGTGATCGAGGGCGTATTACAGATGGCCAGTGAGAGCCTGGGCGGTTTCATGAGATCATGAGCCGCCTTCTTTTTTGGGAATTGTCACACATAATTCAAAAACCTGTGCTATACTATGCGCGTGTCAGGGGTCAAAGACCTCGACAACTCGCAGTTTGTAGTGTTCTGTGTAACTGATGGAATTAGAGGACTGGTAATAAATGGTTTCAAAAAAGCAAAAGCAAAGAAAAGGAATCGTTCTTACTGTTCTATTAAGTATCATCATTCTGATAGTTATCGGATGGTGGGTTTTCTGCGTATATATGTATAATGATAATTTCAATATAAGCGCAGACAGCTATGAGCCTCTTATGCTTCGTGTCGAGGATTTTGACGGACTGGAATGCATAGAGTATTCTTTTCCTTCTGATAAGGGACAAATGCTTGCGGGTTATCTTTACACTAACGGCGATAACCAGCACGGAATAGTGATTCTCGCCCACGGATTTGGTGGTGGAGGTCATAATTCTTATATGGATGCAGCAGATTATTTTGCTAAGAACGGATACTATGTGTTTGCATATGATGCTACTGCAATGGATAAGAGTGAGGGAGACGGTCTGGGCGGTGTTCCGCAGGGTGTTATAGATCTTGACCATGCCATTTCTTTTATCGAATCGAATAATGATATTCCTGACCTTCCGATTGTTCTTTTCGGGCATAGTTGGGGCGGATATTGTGTAAGTGCTGTATTGACATATCATCCGGAAGTTAAGGCAGTTATTGAGTGTTCAGGATTCAACAGATCGTCGGACATGTTTGAATCAGGCGGAAAATCGCAGGCAGGAAGCATTATTTATACGATGACGCCGTTTATCAGGATCCATGAGTTCTTCAAATATGGTAAATATGCAACAAACACCGCTATGGATGGGTTCGATGCTTCTCCGAATACTAATGTAATGATTGTACATAGTGCAGATGATGATGTGATAGGCATCAAGTATGGATTAGACAAGTATTATGAGAAATACAAGGACGATTCACGTTTTACTTTCATAAGGTTTGATGACAGAGGGCATAACGAGATTCTTAATGATCCGAATAATACTTATAAAGATGAATTTAACGCAGAATTCGATTCGTGGGTTGAAACGCTTGATTATGATTATAGTGACGATGACAATAAAGAACAATTCATAAAAGACAAGGCGAACTATATCACTGAAAACCTTGATCATGAGATGTGGAGCCATAGATTGGATGAGGGATTGTTTGCCCAATTCCTAAAATTCTTTGAACTATCAGTAAACTAAAATCACATTCCTTGTTGCTTTATCGGTGGGAGTGACAAATTCCGGTCTGTGGAGGACAGTAGATGGTACGTTGGATTAAACTGTTCGGGAATCAGTATCTCGGCTTCTGGGTGCTGGGACTTGTTTTGTTTGCCCTTCAGGAAATCCCGTATATGCTGATGCCCCTTTTCCATC
>JAFOIR010000068.1 GCA_017420625.1 Bacillota bacterium | reverse complement strand
GCCGTCTGCAAGAGCAAAGCGACGCTTTCCAAGTACGAAAAAGGGGATATCGTGATCGATATAGAAACCCTGTATGAGATCGCGGATGCTCTCCAGATCCACATCGATCAGCTTCTCGTGAACCGGGACAAAAAGGAAACCGACGAGAGAGAAATTGATCCTGTTTTTTTTCGGGGACGGAACCGGCTGTATGCCTATTTTTATGACGGCAGAATTCGGAAAATCAACCGAATGGTGTGCGATATCCTGTCGAAGACGGATGTGAATCAGTACAAACTGATCATGTATATGAACTGCAGAAGTATCGACCGCTATCAACAGTGCGAAAATACCTACATCGGGTACATCAAGCACTTCGATGCCCTCTCGATCATCGAAGTCGTGCATCAGACGAATCCGATGGAGCACGGCAGTGTGCAGATCCTGGCTTCCTTTATGGATTCCGAGGTGAAGTGGGGGCTGTGGAACGGCATTTCCTCCCGCCCGCTGATGCCGGTGGCATGCAAGATGCTATTCGCCCAGAAGCCGCTGAAGGAAGATGCGGAACTTGAAGAGATGCTGAAGATCTCCAAAGATGATATACGGGTGATGAAAATGTACAACTTTTTCTCGGTGACATAAAAGTATTATAATGTGGATAAAGCAACTTGTTTCACAATTACAAGAAAATGAAATTACGCAACAGCTTGTTTCGCAAACAACTGACAGCGCTCGCCAGGGAGATGCTGTGGCTATTGCTGCACCTGCTATCGGAGAGCTAATACCAGCGATTTTTTGATTATAGGAGAAAGCGTCTTTTCGTTGAAATGAGTCTGATTTTCTGATATTAATAGAATAAGACAGGCGATGATCGGCACATAGGTTTTTGCGGAGGTGATAAAGATGATGTATCCGTTTCTTACTCTGAATGATCAAGAAGGCCGGCTACTAAGTAGACAAAAAACAAGAGGCCCGCAGGACAAGCACCTGCGGGATTTTTTGACCCCATGTGGTTTACATAATTCACGATTTGACCCCATGCTCTATCTACTTGACCCCACTTTGGCATGAGGCTGACCCCACTTTTCCAGGATGGGGTCACTGTATCAAAATCAGGGTTATTTGCCAGAAAAGGATTGCTATTTTAACAAGATAGCAATCCTATTTTTTGCCCTAAACAGCCTTGAAACACATGGATTATAGTCATTTCATAAGCAAATCCGTAAACCTCCTTCGGTCTACTTGGGCAAGATGTGTTTCTTCGTTGCTGCCATTCTTATTGAGTGATATAATCATCTCAACAAATCGGGATTTGCAGAGGAGATAAGCAATGACAATCTACGATATCTCGCAGGAGGTTTTTGGCTGCCAGGTATATCCCGGTGACCCAGCGCCGGAGAGAAGGGTGCTTTCTTCAATGGAAAAAGGCGACCTGTACAATCTGACAGCTATAAGTATGTGTGCACACAACGGCACTCACGTGGATGCGCCATTTCATTTTCTCAAAGGTGGGAAAACAATTGATGCCATAGGTCTTGAAGCCTTTGTTGGACTGGCTTACGTTGCGGAGCATCACGGGATTGTCTCTGGCCATGACGCAATGGAGATATTTGAAAAATCGAGAGATCATGACCCGGAAGCGGCAAAACGAATTCTGATCAAGGGAGACGCTGTGGTTTCCACGGAAGCGGCAAAGGTCTTTGCGTCTAAAGGAATCCTGCTGCTGGGGAATGAATCGCAGACTGTCGGCCCGGAAGACGCGCCGATGGAAGTACATCTGGTCTTGCTGGGCGCTGGCGTTGTTTTGCTTGAAGGCATCCGGTTGGCAGAGGTTGAGGAAGGCAGATATATTTTATGCGCAGCGCCGTTGAATCTATCTGGTGCGGATGGTTCTCCGTGCAGAGCCTTTTTGATCGCTGACGAGAGATAACTTTGGAAGCAGATATGGATCTGAAAAGATTTGACAATAAATGCGTAAGGATCGTTACTACCTTCGGAGAGATCTATGAGGGCACCGTATCTTTCGAGGACAGAGAATATGCCTTTCATGAATACGGCCATGATCAGGAGGCTTTGCACCTTACCCCAATTGTATTCTATAAAGACGACATATCAAGTGTCATAAGCCTGGAAGATGTGGACGGCCCATTTGGGCACTATTCTGAGAAGTATGGTCTGTTGGAAAAGAAGTGCTTGGAATGGGGGACCGATTTTATAGAAGAGGTCCTTGATTCAGAGGACGATATCCAAATACTCAGAATGCTGACCTGTATGAAGGAAAACCATCAATCACTTGCAGACAGAGCTGTCCCCGGTATGGCTCCATGGCGGCGCGGAGAGAGCATCCCAAAATCAGAAGATGACGAAAATGAACAGGGACCCGTTTACCTGGGAGAACTGGAAAAAATGATGAGCAGTCTTGTAAAATACAATGAGAATGATGAAATCGTTAAGACAGCAGCCGACCTTCTGAGGGAGTTTACAGTACGCCTGTGAAGTCAGTGCCGGCCGCTTCGGGATCCCTTTTGAAATATATCCTGTTGGGAAATGAGAACCGCTCCGCCGTGAGCGTTTTCTCATTTCTCTTTTATCAAAGCAACATTGACAGGAAATGGCACAGAATGTATATTTCAGGTGTAAGGTACATGTTAAGCTGCAGGTATTTACAGACATATAAAGGAGAATGAATGGCAAGCTATAACCGGATCACCGCGGAAGTTGCGGCACAGCTTCGCGCGGCCGTAGGGGAGGGGCGCTTTTTCCTGAATGAGGAAGTGGATCCCAACTATTCGCACGATGAGATGCCCATCTACGGGAAATATATGCCGGATGCAGCCGTCGACGTGGAGAGCACCGAAGAGGTCTCCGCGATAATGAAGATATGCGCTGCAAATAAGATCCCCGTTACCTGCCGCGGAGCGGGCACCGGGCTCGTGGGAGGCTGTGTTCCGCTGGCGGGAGGCCTGGTGCTCTGCACGAAGCGGATGAACAGGATCCTCGAATACGATATGGACAATCTGGTGGTGCGCCTCCAGCCGGGCGTCCTGCTGAAGGACCTGGCGGCGGACGCGCAGAAG
>JAFOIR010000067.1 GCA_017420625.1 Bacillota bacterium | reverse complement strand
GATGAATCTGAAGATACATCAGAAGAAAAAAAGCCCTCACTTTCTGATGAGGATCTTTGGGGTTAAAAAAATAGATCCTGACCACTTGGTCAGGATCTTTCATCATCATATTTGAGTACCGCCATGAAGGCACTTTGCGGAATCTCGACATTACCAATCTGTCGCATCCGCTTCTTGCCTTCTTTTTGTTTTTCAAGCAGCTTTTTCTTTCTTGTGATATCGCCGCCGTAACATTTGGCAAGTACGTCTTTGCGCATGGCTTTGACTGTTTCTCTGGCGATTACTTTACCGCCGATAGCCGCCTGAATAGGAATTTCAAACAGATGTCTCGGAATTTCTTCCTTCAGCTTTTCAGCCATCCGACGCCCTCGTTCATATGCTTTCGATGTATGGACAATGAACGATAATGCATCGACCATTTCCCTGTTGATGAGCATATCCAGACGAACGAGATCAGATTTCTCATAATCCAGCAGTTCATAGTCGAAAGAGGCATAGCCCCGGCTCCGACTCTTGAGTGCATCAAAGAAATCATAGATGATCTCATTGAGCGGAAGATGATATTTCAGGATGGCTCTGGTATCTTCAATATATTGAATGCTTTGATAAACACCCCGCCGATCCTGACACAGATCCATGATAGAGCCAATATATTCTGTCGGGATCATGATTTCTGCATCGACGATCGGTTCTTCCATATAGTCGATTTCTGCCGCATCCGGAAGGTTGGAAGGATTGGAAAGCATCAGTTCCTCTCCATTCGTCTTATGGATCTTATAGATGACGCCGGGAGCTGTTGTCACCAGATCAAGGTTAAATTCACGCTCCAGTCTTTCCTCAATGATCTCCATATGCAGAAGCCCAAGAAATCCGCAGCGGAAGCCAAATCCCAAAGCAGCTGATGTTTCCGGCTCATAAAATAGCGAAGCATCATTCAGTTTCAGCTTTTCCAGGGCATCCCGAAGATCCGGATACTTGGCACCATCAGCCGGATAAAGACCACAGTAAACCATTGGCTGGACTCTTTTATAACCCGGCAGGGCTTCTTTGGCCGGGCGGGATGCTTCTGTTACCGTGTCACCGACTCGGGTATTGGAAACATCTTTAATACTTGCTGTGAAATATCCGACTTCACCTACACTCAAAGATTCAGCCGGAATCAATGTGCCGGCTCCCATGTATCCTACTTCGACCACATCATATTCCGCACCGGCTGCCATCATACGTACACGAGTACCACGACGAAGTAAGCCATCCATGACGCGGCAGAAAACAATGACGCCACGGTAGGAATCATAAAGCGAGTCAAAAATCAGCGCTTTCAGAGGGCCGTCTGCATCCCCTTCGGGTGCAGGTATCTTTTGGACGATCTGCTCCAGTACCTCTTCAATATTGACGCCGGTTTTGGCTGAAATCAAAGGCGCCTCAGAAGCATCCAGCCCAATGATATCTTCTATTTCTGTTCTGACTCGTTCCGGATCTGCTGCCGGAAGATCGATTTTATTGATGACCGGTATCGTTTCCAGATCGTGTTCCAGCGCAAGGTAAACATTGGCAAGCGTCTGGGCTTCTACTCCCTGTGTTGCATCTACGACAAGTACAGCTCCTTCGCACGCAGCAAGTGACCTTGATACTTCGTAATTGAAGTCAACATGGCCGGGAGTATCGATCAGATTCAGAATGTACTCTTCTCCTTCTTCAGACTGGTATACCAGTCTGACAGCCTGCGCTTTGATCGTGATTCCACGTTCTCTCTCCAGATCCATGTTGTCCAGCACCTGATCCTGCATTTCCCGTTCCGTCAGCAGGCCGGTCTTCTGGATGATACGATCAGCCAGAGTGGATTTGCCGTGATCGATATGCGCAATAATACAGAAGTTTCGGATTTTCTTCGGGTCCGTCATAGATCCTTCCTTTCCGATTATGAAAAAACACCCTTAAGCTATTATCCAGCGCTTAGGGGTGCTTCCCAATCTACTTTTACGATTTCATTCAGAAATCAGGCAATTTTATTGACCATTTTCTGAAGACGAGAAACCTTACGGGATGCGTTGTTCTTGTGGTAAACGCCCTTGGATTTCGCCTTGTCAATGGTAGAAACGGCAGCGTTAAGAGCAGCTTTTGCTGCAGCCGCATCCTTGGCTTCACAAGCCATATGAACCTTGCGGATCGCCGTCTTCACGCTGGATCGGATCATCTTGTTGCGCAGGGTCTTGGTGCGGATAACTAAAACACGTTTCTTGGCCGATTTAATGTTCGCCATGTTGGTACAAACCTCCTGAGAATTCTAATGGCAGCCATGTGCTGCCCGAGTAAAAATAGAATGGACAGACTAAGACACGCAGGATATTATACGACATTCTCTCCTCTGTGTCAACAGTTTTTTATGTTTTTGGATAAGAAACCGGATCGGCATACTGAAGGAGCGTCAGATCCAGGGCTTCATCGATCGTCATCTCACCAGTCTTGACAGAAAGGTCTGTCTGATACAGCTTTTCTACGATCCGATAGATTTTCTTTCTGCCAAACATCCTGGCCTGGCGGATATATTCCTTTGCGGCAAAATCTCTGACTTTCAGTTCAGCTGCTACATCACTGAATGTTTCCTTTTCCATCAGTGAAGTACGATAAAGTAGATGAAACTGTCTGACGATCATATAGAATATATGTTCCTTTTTTTCGTTTTGCCTGAGCAGATCTTTATATGCCAGATAGGCAGCCGCACTTTTCCCTGCCCCGAGAAGATCAGTTAACCGAAAGATTCTAACTTCTACAGAAGGAGTAATAATCTGATCGATTTCTGCCCGGCCGATGATGCCTTTTTCCTTAGCAAGAGCACAAAGCTTTTCTATCTCTGAGAGGATATGAACCATATCTGTTCCAGTCAAAGACAAAAGATACGATATCTCATTATTTTCAATCCGGACACTTCTTTTCCTGCACTCTTGTCTGATCCAGACTGACAGATCATGTTCATTCGGATGATCCAAAGTTATGATCTGGCCATGCTGCTGAACAGTTTTATACAGCTTGACACGCTTATCTGTTTCTTCTTCCATGAAAACGGCTGTCGTTGTATCAGGAAGATCCTCCAGCAATTTGGACAAGCTTTCAAACTCCCCTGCTTTCTTTCCAAAAGCACCTGAATTTTCTATCAGAACAACTCTTCTGTCACCGAGAAAAGGAAGTGTTTCCAAACTGATTTTGATCTCTTCCGGATCCATTCTGGTCCCTTCAAAATGATCAAAATTCATGATCGCATCTTCTTCGCTGATAAGTGCGTTTTTGATCCGCTCGGCATTCAGTCTGATCAAAAAGGGTTCATTACCGGTAAGCAGATAAAGCTTTCCTATTTCCTTGTCCCTGATTTGTTCTTTAAGTGTTTTCATCGTTTATATTCATCCTGCTCAATATTGCTGTAATAATATCGAAAATATAAATGCCCTATCCAATCATCAATAAAGATTGCCCCGTTTTCTGCAGTGACCCAAAAAGGAATCTGTTCATCATAAAGTCTTTGCAGCATCTGTTCATGCGGATGCCCGTATTCATTGTTTCGTCCTGCACTGATAACGGCCAGTGCAGGATTGATCTCTTGAAGAAACGCTCGGGATGTTCCATACATGGATCCATGATGTGCTGCCTTCAGAATCACCGGAGAGCGTTTGTCCGATATATGGATCGTCCGATCTGTTTCCTGACCTATATCCCCGGTATATAAGACTCTTAGGTCCTCTCCAAGACTGATTTCGACTACCAGGGAGTCTTCATTGGCTTTTCCGGTACTGCCTTCAGGCGAAAGAACTTTGAAAGAGATCGTAGAAAAAAGTGTTTCAAGTTCAAAGAAATCATTCTTCAGGCATCGAATGACTTTTCCTCCCGATGATTCTGTCAGACTGATTAGTCTCCTTCTTGCATCATTATCCTGAGAATCAACATCCGCGATCAAAAGAACATCTGCTTTCAGTCCATCCTCCAGCATCTGAATCATCCCTTCAATATGATCCTGATCCGGATGCGAAAGAATGAGTACATCTGCTTTTCCGATTCCCTCATACTTAAGATAAGGCTGAATTACACGAGTGTATGATGGACCGGCATCGATCACGATCACCCGTTCATCCCATTCGATCACGCTGCAGTCTCCTTGTCCGACATCCAGAAACATCACGCGTCTTCTTGGGAACAGGCTCACAAGGATCAGAAGCACCATCATGACGAGCATAACCATTCTTCTTTTTCTTCGCTTGAAGTACCCAAAGCTCATAAGATACAGAAGGATCGCAGAAGAAAACAGAAACATGATCAGAACACTTGGTCTTCCAAACAGATGAAGACCGGGAATTCCATTCATTCGATCACTTACAGTGTAAAGCATCTGAACGAGTCTGGAACCGACAAAAGCAAACCCTTCTCCTAATGAAGGATGAATCAGATCGAGTCCAAGTCCTGCCATGGAGAATAAAAGCAAATATCTGGTAATCGGAACAACAAACAGATTGAGAAAGAACGATCCGAATGAAGCCTGAAAAAAGAACCACAGGGAAATCGGAAAAGTCGTTAGTGCGACTCCCAGAGATCCAGCTGCTTTTTCTCGGAATAGTCTGGGAAGGAATG
>JAFOIR010000066.1 GCA_017420625.1 Bacillota bacterium | reverse complement strand
TGGAATCATCGATGGTCACGGTTTCTCCGGTGGAAGTGACTGCTTCGTACTTCTCAAAATTATAAGGGGTATTTTCCTCAGCGTTTTCTTTCGCTTCTTCTGCCTTTTCCGGCACGGCGCTCTTCGCTTCGTGCTTTACTTCGGGTTTGGCTTCCGGTTTGGCTTTAGGTTCTTCTTTTTCTTCCTTTTCAGTCTCTTTCTCTGCCATGGCAGCCATCTGTGCTGCTTTGACAACGTTCGACTCGGAATGATCCAGAACGGATTCTTCCCCTTCTTTCATGGTGGCACGGATTCGGGCTGTCCGATGGAACAGACCTAAGAGACCTCTGCCGCCTTCTTCCAAAACTTCTATCTGAACCTGATCACTGGAAGCACCGAGCTGGAGCAGGGCACTGGTGATCGCTTCATCTACGCTCTTACCTGTTACTTCAACCGATCTCATTCATTCTCCTTTTCCACATCTGTGGTTTCTTCAGAGTTTACTTCCGTATATTCTACGTCGATGGTTTCCGGTTCATCATCATATTTCTCATCCGGAAGCTTCCCGTCTACCATACTCAGTCTGCGAAGCTGCTCTTCCAGAGTTTCTGTCTTTTTCTGAATCTCCTTCTGTACGGCGATCCGGTTGCCGGCCATCTGAGACTTGGAAACGGTATTAGCCGTACCAATTCTTCCGCCGGTCGCACGATCCACTTTCGAACGGGATTCTTCACGGGCTTTTTTCTTTTCAGCCAGCTCGTCTCTTCTCTTCAGTGCTTCCTTGTATTCTTCCTTGTCGATAATCGAGTCAGAGATATACTGGGACAGGATGGAGAAAACGTTGCCGACGATCCAGTAAAGGCCAAGACCAAGCGGCATGGAAGCTGTAAACCAGGCAGTCATGATCGGGAAGAAGTATGTCATATACTTCATGGTCTGCTGCTGCTGAGTAACGGTTCCATCCGGACTCATCATCTTCTGACGGCGGTCGTTTGCCCGCTGCATCAGCCAGCTGGAAAGGAATGTCGTTCCGCCGGAAAGAATGGGGAACAGGATGCCCCAGAGCTTCCATCCGGGATTCTCGGAAAGGTTAAAGGTCAGTACACCGCCGCCCAACGTACTGTAGGCATTGATCATCTGATAGGTTTCCTGGAACGCAGCATTGTCCGTCAGTTTCATGGTTTCCATAAAGGTCTGCCATTCGCTGCGGGACAGATGGTACAGAAAATCGATGATGCCGTCGGTCGTGGAAGGATCAAATCCACGGATACCCTTGACGACCGCAGCATATGTCTCGGAGTTCATAACGTCCTGATAACCGGTGAGACCCTGAACGGTCGTAGCCAGAGACGTATAAAGATCTCCTATGGTGTTGACATAGAAAGGAACATTACGAAGGATCTCAAACAAGGCAAACAAAATGGGCATCTGAATCAGAAGAGGCAGACATCCGCTCATGGGATTGGCTTTGTTTTCTGAATACAGCTGCTGAATCTCCTGATTCATCCGCTGCTGTGCTTCGGGATCTTTCTTGTTTTTGTACTTTTCCTGAATCTTGTTGATCTTCGGCTGCAGTCTCGCCATCCGACGGGTAGACCGCTGCTGTTTGATCATCATGGGCATCATCAGAGCCCTTACGATAAAGGTAAAAATAATGATTGTGACAGCCAGAGCCTGATTGGTCATGATCTGACTGATCACATAGAACAGCCCGTTAAAGATCCAGCTCAAAAGATAAGCAAAGGGTTTCAGGATCCACGAACTGGTAGCGGCCAGGATAATTGTTTCCAAAGGCGCTCTCCTCTCTAACAAATGGTTGGCGTTTTACGGTACCGGATCATATCCGCCGGGATGAAAGGGATGACATTTTAAAATCCGCCGGATCGCAAGATACATGCCTTTAATCACACCATATTTTTCGATCGCTTCATAGGCATAAGCGGAACAAGTCGGATAAAACCGGCAGGTGGGATGCCCTTTCAACGGAGAGATCCATTTCTGATAAAAACGGATCATAACAAGCAGTACTTTTTTCAACGGGAAACCTTTTCCTTCCTGATCTTCAGCCTTTTGGCAAGCCGCATCAGCGATACTTCCATATCGGTGCTCTTTTTATCTGCGGCCGCAGTTCTTGCGACGATCACTATATCCAGTCCCGTAAGAAGATCCTTTTCATGAAGCCGGTACGCTTCCCTGATGATCCTCTTCACTCTGCTTCGTACGACACTATTTCCGATTTTCTTTGAGACAGTAATCCCCAGACGGTTGCTGTCGGTGCCGTTCTCCAAAAAATACAATACGAAACAAAGGTCCGCCGCACGTTTCCCCGAACGGTAGACCGGGCTGAATTCACGATTTCTGAGGCTTTGTATCCTCATATTGTGTTCCTCTTTAGGATTTTCGAAAATAAAGATAAAACCGGATTTCTCCGGTTCGGTGGTTTGACCGAAAAGTCATTACGCAGTCAGGACTTTTCTGCCTTTATTTCTTCTCCTGGACAGAACTTTACGGCCATTGGCTGTAGCCATTCTTTTTCTAAAGCCGTGTTCTCTCTTACGCTGTTTGGTCTTTGGTCTATAAGTTGTTACCATATCCAGCTGCACCTCCTCCTGTTAAAGCTAAAAAGAGCACCAGTCCATTATAGTGAATGTCCTTCCTAAAGTCAAGCATTTTTTATCCACTAAAACCCGCTGAAAATGCGTGCTGAAGGGCTTTTTATCCACAATTTTGAACCCACTTATCCCCAATTTGTGGACAAAATGGAAAGTTATCCACACAAAACCCTTTATCCAAGCACTTTTTAAAACTGTGAACTCGTTTTTATGTTATACACATTATCCACAGCGGCCGTTTTTGCAAATTTTCAAGTTGAAACAAGGGGTGGATTTTGATATGATATAGAGTAGCCTTTTATCGCAATAATCGAATAGAAAAATAGATATAACATATTTTCAAAGGAGAAAATCATGGGATATAATGCTTCCCTTTTGCTTTCGGATCTGAAGAGTGAGATCCAGCCGATGCTTTCGTCGGTCACCTATGAAACATGGTTTGAACCTCTGAAGGCTATTACAGTCGAAGATGATAAAGTCCTGATTCTGGAAACTTCCACACCGCTGGCCGATTCCATCATTCCCAAACGTTATAAACAGCAGATCGAACAGATTCTTCAGGAGAAAGGATATCCGACAAAATTCAAGGTATTTCAGACCGGCACCTATACCGAACAGGCTGCCAGACAGGTAGAGAAAGAACAGATCCATGTGGATCTTTCCCGAAAAGCGAATCTCAATCCACGCTATACTTTTGAAAACTTTGTTAAAGGCAACACCAACAATATCGCTTTTTCCTGTGCTTTTGCCGTTGCAGAAATGCCCGGAGATGCCTACAATCCTCTTTATATCTGGGGTAATCCCGGTCTTGGAAAAACACATCTGATGCAGTCGATCGCTCATCATGTTCTGGAATATGATCCTTCCAAGAAAGTCCTGTATGTTCCTTCCGAGACTTTTACCAACGAACTGGTTGATGCCATCAAGGACAATACGACCAATGCCTTCCACAACAAATACCGTGATATTGATGTTCTGCTGATCGATGATATTCAATTCATCGGCGGCAAAGACAGTACACAGGAAGAATTTTTCCACACATTCAACGCTCTTTATGAAGCCAACAAGCAGATCGTCATCTCCGGAGACCGTCCGCCGGAGGAGATTCCGCTGATCGAAGAGCGAATCCGCTCCCGCTTCCGCCAGGGAATGATCGCTGATATCAAAGCGCCCGATTTTGAGACGCGTGTCGCGATCCTGAAAAAGAAAGCTGAATTCCAGCGGGTCGAAGTGGATATGAATGTTCTCTCCTATATTGCCAACAACGTCTCCTCCAACATTCGTGAACTGGAAGGTGCACTGACCAGAGTCGTTGCTTTCTCCAAGCTTGGTCCTTCCGGCCGTCCGATCGATATCGATCTGGCACAGGAAGCGCTGAAGGATTATCTGACCAGTACAGTGGTTTCTCTGATCACGATTCCCAGGATCACGGATATCGTCTGTGAGCGTTACAATATCCGGACCGATGATATCCGTTCCAAGAAAAAACCGAAGGAGATCGCTTATCCGCGTCAGATCGCAATGTTTCTGTGTCGGAAGATGACAGAAGAACCTCTGACCAGTATCGGCGGTTTCTTCGGGCGGGATCATACAACGGTCATTCATGCCATCAAGAAGATCGAAGATGATCTGAAGGGACCAGAGGGCGATGAACTCAGACGTTCGATCGAAGATATCGAGCGAAGACTGAACGGAGAATAACATATATAAAGGAAGAAAAATCACAGTTATCAACTTTATTCACAATTGTCTGTGTATAACTTCCTATTCTTCTGTGATTTACCTGTGATGTCAACGTTCATAAAAAATGACCGGAAAAAGGTCCTCCTCACCCGATGTTAGGACTGTGGAAAAGGGTTCTGATTAAAGATCAATTATCCACGGATATTTCCACGGTAAAAAAGCTTTAGAAAAAAGGCTTTGAAGGACTTTTTCACAAACTTCAGCCGACTACTACTACTGTTACTAAAAAACAAATCTGATGATATGATCTCATATCGCGAAAGGAGCCTCTTCATGTACGTGATCTGTAATCGAAACGACCTGATGAAAAGTGTGGGGATTGTGAGCAAAGCTGTTTCAACCCGTACAACGATGGCCATTCTGGAAGATATTCTGCTGGATGCCGAAGGCGGAAGTCTGACACTGGTCGGCAATGATCTGGATCTTGGTATCCAGACAACGATCGAAGCAGTTGTCAAAAAGGAAGGCAGCATCTGCGTCAATGCGAAGATGTTCTCCGAAATGATCCGCCGTCTTCCGGATGACGATGTCAGTCTGGAAACTGAAGAAAACGGAAGGATCAGGATCGAATGCGGTCATTCCAAATATACGATGGCGACCATGCCTGGTGAAGATTTTCCGAGACTTCCGGAAGTGGAAGGAAGACAGGAAATTCTTCTTTCTCAGGCGATCTTCCGTCAGATGATCAATGATACGATCTTCTCGATCGCACCGGAAAACAGCGGCCGTCCGATTCTGACCGGCGAACTGATGGATATCAGAGACGGATATCTGTATCTGGTCGCAGTCGACGGTTTCCGGATCAGTATGAAACGTACCATGGTTCAGTCAGCGGAAAACTTTAAAGTTACGATTCCCGGCAAAGCGATGAATGAGATCCGCAATATTCTGGAAACGGAAGAAGATTCTCTGATGAATGTTTCCTTTACCGGCAAGCACGCATTGTTCAGAATGAATGATACGATCGTTCTGACGCGTCTTCTGGAAGGAACCTTCCTGAATTATGAGAGAAATCTGGATATGGATTTCAAAACGAAAGTCACTGTCAACCGTCGGGAGCTTTATGAATCAGTGGACCGTGCAGCGCTTATCAGCCGTGAGAGCAAAAACAGTCCGATCCGTCTGGAGATCGGAGAAGAATCGATCGTGATCACCTCCAATGCTGAGAATGGAACTTCCCGTGAAGAAGTAGGACTGGTGCTGGAAGGCGAACCGCTGACGATCGCTTTCAACCCCAAATACTATCTGGAAGCGCTCAAATCCATTGATGATCTGGAAGTTCAGATTCTGTATAATTCTTCTTTGACGCCCTGCATCATCCAGGCTACCGAAGGAAAGGATTATCAGTACTTTATCCTGCCTATCAGAATGCATAGCTGATTTCTGAAGGCCAGGGAGAGCTGCTGTGCAGCTTTGATTGGAGTTTATGATGGAAAAAAAGGTAAATGTTTCCGGCGAATTTATCCAGCTCAATCAGCTCCTTAAGCTGGAAAATGTCGTCTCATCCGGCGGAGAGGCCAAAGCACTGATCGAGAGCGGAAAAGTTCTGGTAAACGGAGAAAAGGCGGACGCTGTCCGCAAAAAGCTTCGTCAGGGGGATACGGTCAGAGTCGGCCATAATGTCTGGGTCATAGAGCTTACGGATGTTCGTTAAAAAGATCAGATTAAAAAACTATCGGGGCTATGATGAGCTGGAACTTGGCTTCGATAAAGGAATCAACATATTAAGTGGAGACAATGCCCAGGGAAAGACCAATCTCCTGGAGGCAGTCTATTATTGCTCGTCCGGAAGATCTCACCGGACGACGAAAGATAAAGAGTGTATTTATCTCGGAAGGGAAGAGGCGCTCATCAAGATCGTCTTTGAAAGATCAGCCGGACGGGAAGAACAGATAGAAATTCATTTAAAACAAAACGGGAAAAAATCATTGGCTATCAACGGGTATCCGGCCCGTCGGATCAATGATCTTTTCGGCCGTTTACATGTCGTTTTGTTTTCACCGGAAGATCTGTCTCTGATTAAAAGAGGACCTGCTGAGAGAAGAAAATTTATCGACATGGAGATCTGTCAGGTAGACCCGGTCTATCTTTATGATCTGCAGCAGTACTATAAAGTGCTGAGACAAAGAAATCAGCTTCTGAAGGATGCTTCCAAGGATCGGAACTATCCGACATACGCTGAAAAATTAAATGCCGTTAAAGAAACTTTGTTTGCCTGGGATGCGCAGCTTGTCAGCTACGGCGTCAAGGTGATGAAAAGAAGAGAGTCCTTTGTTTCTCATCTGCAGGAATATACATCAAAAATCCACCGGACTATTTCTCATGAGACTGAAGAAATGAAACTAAGCTATCTGAATTCGGTGCCGATGGAGGAAGATCAATTTCTGGAGATTCTGGAAAAGGATATCGAACAGGATCTTCGGTATGGGATGACGTCGAGCGGTCCGCAGCATGATGATCTGATCATCCTGATCAACGGGACGGATATCAGAAAATACGGATCGCAGGGACAGCAGCGGACAGCGGCGCTTTCACTCAAGCTGTCGGAGCTTTCGATGATGAGAGAAGAGATCGGAGAATCACCAGTCCTTTTGCTCGATGATGTGATGAGTGAACTCGATGAGAATCGGCAGAAACAGCTGGCTGAATATGTTAAGGATCATCAGACGATCATGACCTGTACCGGTGTTGAAGACAGTATCCGGCTGCTGCCGGTAGGGGCGCATTTTCATGTGAAGGCAGGCAAGGTGACGGAGGTTGTGGATGAGTAAGTTTTTTGCCTATATTTCGCGGATGAAGAACATCCGCAGATGGGGACTGATGCGTTCTTTCCGTGAGGAAAACGTACAGGAACATTCCCTGCAGGTCGCTATGTTTGCCCATGCGCTGGCCCTTCTGGAGAATGAACGATTCGGCGGAGAATATGATGCGGAACATGTGATGGCGATCGCGGTCTATCATGAAACAGCGGAAGTGATCACCGGAGATCTGGTGACGCCGATCAAATACTATAATGATGATATCAAATCAGCATATAAACATATTGAAGCGCTGGCAGAGGAAAGAATGATATCCATGCTGCCGGAGGATATGGTACCGCTTTACCGGCCGCTGATCCAACCTTTATCTGAGGAAGAAAAAAGGATCGTGAAAGCGGCGGATAAACTGGCAGCCTATACGAAGTGTCTGGAAGAGGTTCGCTCCGGAAACCGTGAATTTGAAAAAGCTTCGGAAAACCTCAGAAAAAGCATTGAGAAAATGGCGGATGAATGGAATCTTCCCAGTGTGAAGTGCTTTATGGAGGAATTCATTCCAAGCTTTGAAGTTACACTGGATGAACTGAACTAAGGAAGAGGCTGAAAGACCTTGATAGAAGGAGGCGGAGAAAGTGGAACTGGATCTTTCCTTTGTGAAGGAAACGCTGAAACAGCTCATGGCGATCGATTCTCCCAGCGGATTTACGGCATCGGTGATGGAAAAAGTCGAAGAGATCTCGGAAAATCTTGGCTATGGTTTTGAGATGACCAACAAAGGATGCGGCATCATTACGGTCCCGGGTCTTGATCCCGAATATGTGGTCGGTTTCTGTGCGCATGTCGATACACTGGGACTGATGGTCCGCAGCATCAAGGATAACGGTGCCCTTCGATTTACCCAGATCGGCGGACCGGTACTGGCAACTTACGACTCAGAACTCGTTCGCGTTTATACCCGTGACGGCCGATGCTATGATGGAACCGTATATTTTACGAAGCCTGCCAGTCATGTGTATAAAGAGAACGAAGACAAGCGGACGGAAGAAACACTGGAAGTCCGATTGGATGAGGATGTTTCTTCCAAAGAAGATGTTCTTAATCTGGGTATTCAGGCGGGAGATTATATCTGCATCGATCCCAAACTGGTGATCACGCCTTCCGGTTTCATCAAATCACGTTTTCTGGATGACAAGCTTTCTGTAGCGATCCTTCTGGGAGTACTGGAATTTTTGAGCAGCAACCGGATGGTTCCTTCTCATACGGTCAAGATTATGATCTCCACCTATGAGGAAGTCAGTCACGGAATGAGCTGGATCCCTTCCGATATCGAAGAGCTGATCGGCGTCGATATGGGATGTATCGGAGACGATTTAAACTGCACGGAAAAGATGGTTTCCATCTGTGCCAAGGATTCAGCCGGTCCCTATGATTATGATATTACTTCCCGGCTGGCCAAGCTGGCGAAGGAAAATGACCTGAATTACTGTATTGACATTTATCCGCACTATTCCTCTGATGTGACCTGTGCACTTTGCGGCGGCGCAGATATCCGGGGAGGATTACTGGGACCGGGAGTTTTCGCTTCACATGCTTATGAACGCTCGTCTCTGGAAGCAGTGGAAAATACTATGAAATTATTGATCGCATATATGCTGGATTAATGAAAGGAGAAACTCCATGATCTACAATGATTTTAACGGACTGAAACTTTCCAGGCTGGGTTTTGGCTGCATGAGGTTTGCGGCTAATCCGGAGACCGGAGAAATCGATCAGGAAAAAGTCAACGCCATGTTTAAAAAGGCTATCGAAGGCGGTGTCAACTACTTTGATACAGCTTATCCCTATCTGGGCGGAAAATCTGAAATTGCTGTGGCAGAAGCCTTGAAGGACTATCCAAGAGAAAGTTATTATCTGGCAGATAAGTTTCCCGGACATTCTCTGGTTGCTCCAGTCGACAATATTCAGCTGTTCCATCGTTCCCTGGAAAAATGCGGCACCGATTACTTTGATTTTTATCTGCTGCATAACGTTTCCGAGTATTCGATCAAGACCTATGAGAGTCCGGAATATCACATCATTCCGGATATTCTGAAGATGAAAGAAGAAGGAAAGATTCGTCATCTCGGCTTTTCCTGTCACGGCGGCACAGAATTTCTGGAAGATTTTCTGACCCGTTACGAAGGCATGTTCGAGTTTGTACAGATCCAGCTGAACTATCTGGACTGGACACTGCAGAATGCGAAAAAAGCCTATGAGATCATCACAAATCATGGACTGGGTGTGTGGGTCATGGAATCTGTCCGCGGAGGAAAACTTGCGTCTCTTCCTGAAGAGTCATCCGCCAGACTGAAAGCCTTCGATCCGAGTGCATCCGATGCATCCTTTGGTTTCCGTTTTCTGCAGGATCTGCCGAATGTCAAAGTCATCCTTTCCGGTATGAACGAGATGTTCCAGGTAGAAGATAACCTGAAAACATTTGAAACACATAAACCCCTGTCCGAAGCGGAGAGAAATACACTTTTTGAAATCGCCGAGCTGATGAAGAAAGGTGTTCCCTGTACAGCCTGCCGCTACTGCTGTGACGGCTGTCCTATGGAACTGGATATTCCTTACCTTTTGGAATGCTATAATGGATTCAAGACTGGCGGTTCGGGTATCACACCCAGCATGCGTTTGGATGGTCTGCCGGAAGAGAAACGGGCACAGGCCTGTATTCAGTGCGGACAGTGTGCCCATGCCTGCCCGCAGCATATCGATGTTCCGGCGGCACTGGCTGAACTGGATAC